>NZ_JAGGRF010000044.1:0-29249 GCF_018612935.1 Carnobacterium sp. ISL-102
TTTTTTTTTTTTTTTTTTTTTTTTTTTTTTTTTTTTTTTTCAAAATTTGTTAGTTGAACTCCCATTGAATTACTCAAATCCTTTTAGATTAGAGTAACGTAGTTACGGGACATTTTCATTTGTTAACTATTAAGACATTATCATTTGTTAATGACACTTTGAACAGCCAAAATTCGCTAGTTATTGACAGATCATCTAATTTTTTGTTATTATGACTATTAGATTGATAGCGTTTGGTTTGCTGCCGAGTAAACCTAGGATATACGTATTTTCTACTCCGACAGGCCCTGCAGGAGTAGAAGTTGCGTGTATCTTTTTTTATTTTAAGGAGGAGATCATTATTTTTTCACTTATTAGCTTAACTGTTGTTACTAGTTTCATAGATTCTTTCAACCCCTTTGCCATTGTCCAACAATTTACTTTACAAGGTTTATTAAAAAAAACACATCATATTTGGTATTATATTGTAACTCTATTTCTAACAAATTATTTAGCTAGTCTTATTTTCTATTTAAGTGTGACCCTATTAAATGAAAATTTTATATCAAAATACTGGACTATACTAGCATTACCAACCGCTCTATTAGCTTTTATTGCTGGTAGTGCACTTATCTGGTATAGCATCCGTTCTTTTTTGATCAATTGGAAATCAAGAAAGTTTCTTGTGGATAGGAGTGATAAGGAATCAAAAGAATTAGAATTAAAGTTTTCTAAAAAAACAATGACTCCTGCTTATTTAGTGGGTATCGGCTTTACAACTACAGTCGTTGAATTTTCAACAGCTGCTCCTTTTATTGCCTACCTGACAATTGTTCAGCAATTTCAACCGACACTTGGCCAATTATTATTGCTATTGCTGATTTATAACCTTATCTTTTCTTGGCCATTATTTGCGTTGTATTTCTTATTCGTGGGTCTTCAATCAACTTTTGAAAAAATATACGCTAAACTTAATTCTATACTACAAATCGTTTCAGCTTTTCTACTTCCCGTTTTATTTTTCATTATTGCCTTTCTATTAATATCATATGCAATAAACGCCTTTTTTAGCTTATAATTGGGTACAAAAAATCCGTTACCCTTTATTAAGTGGCTACGGATTTTTTTGTATATTAAAGTCTTTTGACGTTTTTTTATTTTTAACTCAATAGCACAATAACTTTTACCAAAATGATTTAAATTATTGTTCCAATTTTTTAAAAGGCTTCAACAGTTATTTGACTATAGAGTGTTTGGAAATGTTCTGTATTAATGTGTCCAGTAACCGACTCTAAAGCATTCAACATGCCCGTTGTCATACCTGTTTTTATGATTTCCTCGTCTGATTCATAACGACTCAAGGCGTATGCCAATCCAGCAATTGTTGCGTCGCCAGATCCTACTGGATTAATGACATCAATCTTTGGGATCATTGCACGATAAAACAAATTATCGTGTTTCACAATAGCGCCGTTGCCGCCTAGAGTTACAACGATCCATTCTACTCCTTCAAACAGTGGATGGTTTAGAGCTTGCTTCAACTTTTCTGGTTGTTTGCTATCTAATTTCAACTGTAATAAATCGTTGATTTCAGTCAAATTGGGCTTGATCAGTTTAGGTTTCTCATTTCCAATTAAAGCTTCTTTCAAAGCCTCTCCAGAAGTATCCAGTAATGTATCAATACCTTTTTCTTTTGCAATCATAATAAGCTGAGCATAGAAATCAGTTGACAATCCTTTTGCTAAACTACCAGAAATAGTTAAAAGTTTAGTTTTACTTAATAAACGTTGAAAAGCCGCCAACAAACCTGCGATTTCTGCTTTTGTCATTGTTGGACCCGTCTCAAGAATTTCAGTTTGGTTGTTACCATTATGCAATATAGCAATCGAATTCCTGATTTCTTGTGAAATAGGATAGAAATCATGTTCAATACCAGCTGAATCTAGCTGTTCTTTGAGTTGATTCCCAAGGTGTCCTCCCACTATCCCAGTAGCTTTAACCGGTCCACCAAGCTCATGAACAACACGGGTAACATTCAAACCTTTCCCTCCTGCTGTTTTTGAAACTTGAGAAACTCGGTTAATGTCATCTAATTTAAGTTCTTTAATGGAATACGAAATATCAACAGAAGGATTCATTGTTACCGTCAGTATCAAATTTATCCCTCCTTTATTCGCTAACTTCTACTTTTCCATGCCAAGAAGTAGCGGTACGTTCTACTACTTTGTTTAAACTTTCAATATTTTCTTTCCCTTCGGATTGAAGCCATTTTCTAGCTGACTCTTCTCCATTTGCTACAAAATGGTGGACACCATTTTTCCAAGTTGCTCTTCCACAAAGCACACCATTAAATGTAGATCCGGATTCTTTTGCAAATTCGAGAGTGTCTTGGAATAAGTTGGCAGATACACCTGCACTTAAGAAAATAAATGGTAGATGTGTAGCTTCACTTTGTTCTTTAAAATGAGCGGCTGCTTCGGCTTTCGTATAAATCGTTTCTTCTCCAAAACCTTCTACGACATTCATGTTTACCGGTACTTCAACCTTTAGTACATCTACTCTATATTGTGGTTTAGAAAATTCTTTCATCATATCATTTACCTTGTGAGGTTTCACTTTAGCATATTCATTTGAGTTGTTATCTTGAATATTTTTATCATAAGATAACAGTTCTAAGTAAAAAGGAATATCTTCGCCAAAACATTCACTTCCTAAGCGCTCAACGAAGGTGTGTTTTTGATGATTTATTTCAGTATCTTCATCAATATCATAATAGAGCAAGAACTTGATAGCGTCGGCGCCCTTATCTTTTAAGCTTTTCACAGACCAATCTTCTAACAAATCTGGTAACCTTCCTGGAATAGTAGCATCATAGCCTGTTTTTTCATAAGCTAACAATAATCCTGCTTCCGAATGACGTGCATCTGAAGCATCTAGTCCAAATTCAGGGTCTAATAAAATAGAAGACGCAAATGGAGTCAATTCTTCAGATACTAACTTTTTAAACTCGATAATAAGTTCATTCGTTGGTTCTTGACCTTCTGATTGAATCATTTTCTTCAAAGCGCCTCGTTGATCGATAGCTAAAGCTTCAATAAATCCTTCTTTTGTAGATAATCGGTCCATTGCTTCTTTTTTTGCTCTTGAAATTTTCAACATTTTATCCATCCTTTAATTAGCATTTTTATATACCGATTTACCATCTAGATAAGTTTCAAGTAGGTTCAAATAGGGATCTATTACTAAGAAATCCGCATCATGTCCAGCCTTCAAACTGCCACAATCATTCTCGATGTGGCAGCTTTTTGCTGGAACAATTGAAGCCATTCGAATGGCCTCTTCAATCGTAGCAATATCCCAATCACAGATATTTTTGACCGCGTCGAACAATTTTAGAACACTTCCGGCTAGACTCCCATTTTCTTTTAATCGAGCGGCTCCATTTTTCACCTCAACGGGAAATTCACCTAAAGTGTAATTTCCTTCTGGCATTCCTCCAGCTCTCATACAATCTGTTACCAAAGCAACATTATCAGGTGTTTTAGCCAGTATCACGATTTCTACAGCCGCTGGATGAACATGCTGCCCATCACAAATCAATTCTGCTACAGTTCCTTTCGTTGTCAGAGCTGCTCCAACCATTCCGGGTTCTCGATGATTCAGACCGCTCATGCCATTGTAGGTATGAACAAAAATCGAAGCCCCTGACAGGACAGCCGATTTTGCTTGTTCATACGTTGCTGAGCTATGGGCAAGAGCAACGGCAACACCTTCTTTAGTTACTTCTTTTGTAAATTCAATAGCCCCTTCTCTTTCTGGAGCAATAGCAATTTTTCTTATTAACCCTTTTGATAATTCTTGCCAGTGATGAAAAGTCTCTAGATTCGGATCCTGGAAAAAAATAGGATTTTGTGCTCCTTTATGCTCTTCTGTAAAGAAAGGGCCTTCAAAGAAGATTCCCCGAATTTTAGCTCCTTGGACTTCTTGATAATGATTACCGATCGTTTGACTTACTTGATTCAGTGTTTCAATATCTGATGTCAAAGTGGTGGGTAAAAAGGAGGTCACTCCGCAACTCAGTAAGCCTTTAGACATTTCTTTGATGCCTTCAAAATCATTATCCATTACGTCGTGACCCATGAAACCATGGATATGTGTATCCACTAGTCCAGGAGCGATCCATAGGCCTGAGTAATCAAGAATAGGTTCATTTCCATCAGGTAATTCCTTTAAATAAGCTCCGAACTTCCCTTCATTTACTGCTAAATATCCTTCGTCTTCTATTCCATTCGGCAAGAAAAAACGACTTGCACGTATATAATAGTTCCCCATTTTTTCATCCCTTTTTTAGGTTATCTTTTCTACTCGTGGATTGTTACACCTTTAACTACTCGATTAACGGTTCCAGATTTAGAAGGAGTATCTGGTGTATTGTTCACTTTAATAGAAGAATGTAGCGAAACTGTTTGTGCTGCCATAATAAATGGCAACGCAAGATAGGCTTCTGGTAATAAAGAATACTGTTTATCAAAATTAAACGTTGTACCAGAAAAATCATGTCCTTCTACCGATTGTGCGATGGCAACAGTTTGCAGCGCGATTTGATCCTGCTGTATTTCTTCTAAAATATCTAAATCATACTTACGGGTATAATTGTCATTGTTTACAAAAACAAAAACTAGCGTTTGCTCATTTACAAATGATTTTGGTCCATGACGGAATCCCATAGACGAGTCGAACATAGTTACCATTTTCCCAGCTGTTAATTCTAATACTTTTAGCTGAGCCTCACGAGTCAAACCTGCTAAACTGCCTGAGCCTAAATAAACAATACGATTAAAGTCAGCTGTAACGATATCAGCTAATTTCTCTTCATTTCCCACCACTTCTCTGCCCATCTTAACGGCAGTAGTGACGTACCTTTCTTTTTCTGCTAAAGAAGATTGATCAAAAACTAATAAGGCAGTCAATGTCATACAAGTGAAGCTTCCAGTCATCGCAAAGCCTTGGTCATTTGATCGTTCTGGCATTAACAGCAAAAGATTTCCCTTATCTTGAGAAGCAGATTTTGCTAATGCTCCATCTGCTGCACAAGTAATGGTGATGTGTCGAATGTTTTTTACAACTTTATTAGCTTTCGCAACTGCTGCAATACTTTCAGGACTGTTTCCGCTTCGTGCGAACGAAACCACTATTGTCCAGTCTTTTTCATGCAGATAATCTGTTGGAGAAGCTACGATATCAGTTGTCGGAATACTTTCAAAGATAAAAGAATCCGTATCCCCTACCTTGTTTAAATAAGGCAGAATAGTGTCTCCAACATAAGCTGACGTTCCCGCTCCTGTAAAAACGACACGTATCTTCCCAGACGCTTCTGTTTTTATTTGTTGCAAGAACAAGTTGATTTTTTCTTCTTGTTTCTGGTAGTTTTCCCATGCTTCTCCCCAAATTTCAGGTTGTTGCATGATTTCTTGAGTCGTAATCGCTGCTCCAAGATCCTTTAATTCATTTTGTGATTTAGTAAATAGTTGCACGTTCACTTCACTCCAATCTATTCATCTTCTTCATCAAAATCGTTTGCATCTAATAAATCATTTACTTTGATGATGCTTTCTTTCGTTTCCTCTAAAATTGAAAGCGGATTGCCAATCAACGTTGCATTTACAAAACTGATGATCATCGGCAAGTTCATACCTGTATATAACTGGAATGTAGAACCGCCCATAATTTTTTTTGAAACAATGTTGCAAGGAGTACCACCCAATAAATCAGCAAACACCATATAATTCCCATTTAATGGGTCAGCAACTGCATTAAATTTTTCAGTAAATTCTTTTTCACCTTCGTGTGGCAATAAAGATACTGTGAAAATATTTTCCTGTACGCCTAAAATCATTTCTGCACTTTTTTTTAGTTCTTTACAGAAATCTCCATGGCTTACGAGTATCAAATTGTTCATTCTATTCATTCCTTTACTTGTTCCTTATTTTGAAATGACTCCTAATGCTGATAAAGCAATAGATACTACTAATACAATAAAGATAGCTTTAGTAGAAGTGATGTTCTTTTTACCTAATAACCAGTAAACAGCTCCAACAATTGCTGCTGGTAAAAGACGTGGCATAATCATATCAACGTTGTTTTGTACATCAACTACTAAGTCTCCGATAGAAGGTGTCCAAGATAATCGAACATTGATCATTGTTGCAACTAAAGCGCCTACCATGAATACACCTAATAATGTAGCTGCATCTGTGATGGCCGTTAGTTGACTTTGCATCGTTGTTACAAGAGAAACTCCTTCTTTATGAGCAATCTCAAGTTGTTTCCAACGGAAAAACATTACAGCGAAGTTAACAAGCATCCAAATGAGTGCACCTATCGGATTCCCATTGACGGCCATGTTAGCAGCTAATGCTCCAAAAATAGTCGGTAGCAAAGCACCAAAAATAGAATCTCCAATAGCGGCAAATGGTCCCATTAAACCAACTTTTATCCCAGCAACTGATTCTTGCCCATCAATACCTTCTTCTTCTTCAATCGCCATATCGATCCCTGTAACAATTGTATTTAAAAAGTTACTTGTATTGAAAAATTGAGAGTGTGTTTTCATCATTGACTTCAACTCTGGGGTACCATCACCATACATTTTTCTTAATTGAGGTAAGATCGTATATAAATACCCAGAACCTTGCATACGTTCATAGTTCCAACCTAGTTGAAAACCAAACAAACTTCTTCTATTGATTTGGTTAAAGTCTTTCTTTGTCAATTTATAATTAGATTTCGTCATCTTCTATTTCTCCTTCCTCTGATGCTGAACCATTCATTTGTTGAACTTTTGGTGCTTCTATAGTTCGTTTATATTCTTTAAACGCTAATGCAAATCCTATTAATGCGATAGCTAACATTGGCATACCTGTAAATGTATTCGCGAATCCATCTACTACACCCGCTACAGATCCACCCAATACTTGGATATTTCCAAATACTGTCGTTAATAAAGCTGTGATAACAAATCCTAAAATTAAGTAAGGCATGTGTTTCTTCACTGGTAAGTATCTTAATAAAATAGCGAAACCAACAGCAGGTAGAACTGCACCAGCCACAGCTAACCCATTACCTAACCAGAGTAATTGATTGTTCAAGACACCAACAATAGAATTGACGAAGCTTCCACCAAGACTTAGCGCTAATAGTACTGGGATAGCTCTAGATAATGACCAAGATAGTGCCCCCATAAGATAGTTTCGTTCAATTCCTTTGTAATTCATTTCTTCAATCTTTGTGTCAATGCGATGTGCAAAGAATGTATTTGCAAATCTTCCTAAGATATCCATTTGAATCATTAATCCAGCTACTGGAACGGCAATCGCTGCGATTGCTTGTTCTGGATTCATACCGATTCCAACTGAAAATGCTGTCGCCAATACAGTACCAGAGTTCGCATCGATTTTTGAAGACCCTCCAAATGTACCAATACCTAAAACAGTTAATTGCATACTTCCACCAATAATAAGTCCTGTCGTAATATCACCCATAATTAAACCAGCTATTAGTCCAGCGAATACCGGTTGAGCAAGACCAGTATAAACTTGTAATTCATCTAAAATTTGATACCCAGCATAAAGCGTTAACAATATAATTTGCCACCATGCAACTGCCATTATTTTTTCCTCCTCTATGTCTATCTATTTTTTAAATATATTGTTTCAACAAACCCATGAATTTTTCTTCGCGATCGCTTGGAACCATTTGTGACACCAACTCCACGCCTTTTTTATCAAGCTTTTTGAAATTTTCAATATCTTCTTCTAGAACATTGATCGATCTTGTAATAGATTTTGATTCATCAGATTGAGACATATTTCCAACGTTAATTTTTTTAATAGGAACTCCTAGTTCGACTAATTTTAATAATCTGTCCGGTTTTTTTGCAATGATCAATAACCGTTGTGAATCATATTTTCCAGCTAGAATATTTGCAGCTGCTTTTTCTATTGATAAAATACTCAATTTGACCCCCGCCGGAGTGGCTAACTTTAACCCGCTCTTTTCAATTGCATTCGTTGTTAAGCCATCATCCACGACCATAATTCTGCTGATATCTAATTTCGTGGTCCAAAGATTTGCTACTTGTCCATGAATCAATCTTCCATCTATTCTTACTGCTGTGATACTCATACTATTCTTCCCCCTCTTTTTTTATTTCTATAAATTTTGGTTCCTTTTCTAAACTTATTGATTTTGACCAGATACCTTCTGTTTCAAAAACAATAATCTCATTTTCTCCCTTTTTAAAGAGAGTTTTTGGAGCATATAAGGATAGAGTTGGCCCTACATTCCAGAATCGCCCAATGTTAAATCCATTTACTAGAACAATTCCTTTGCCAAACGACTCCATGTTGATGAATGTATCTTCTGGTTCGTCAATCGTCACTTTATACTGGTAAAACGATGGAGAATGCTCTTTCCATTCCTTATCAAAATCAATAGACAATGGTTCCGAAAAGTCTAAGCTGTATTGCTCCCAATCAGTGATGAAGTGTAAATCAGACATGACTCCTCTTCGGATCCCTTTTTGTTGCGTATCTGCCAATAACTTATGTCCGTAATTGACACGTCCCATATTTTCTACTAATACATCGATCTGGTTAGAACCAGCAATAGGTGAAGCGTATATTTTTTCGCCAATCTCTTCTTGATATTGTGTGGCTATTTTTTCTTCGTTAAGGAAAAAATGAAGCCTATCGCTTCCGTCTATTACACGAAAAAATTCTTTGTTGCTGTTTTTTGTCACACAACTTCTGTATAGCGTGTATCCATATTGTTGACCTAGTTCTTCCATTGTTTTTGGGTACTTTGATTCTTGTTTTATAGCGATGTGGTCAATGACCGAAAGCATACTTACTTTTCCAGTGACCTGTATATCCATAATATTCATGCTGCCTTTCATCAATGGAGCGTGTTGTTCGATCCCCGAAAAGCTTTCTTGCAGCATTTTTTGTAACGCAAAATATTTTTCTGTCGGATTGCCTTGTTCATTTAATGGCGCATCATAATCGTATGAAGTTACTTGTGGAAGATCTTTTCTTAATCTTGCTGAACTGCCATTCATGAAACCAAAGTTCGTTCCGCCATGAAACATATAAAGATTTAAACTCCCTATCTCTAAAGCTTCTTTAACATCATGAGTCAAATCACGGGCTTCTCTCTTTATGACTGGGTCATTCCAACGATTAAACCACCCATCCCAGTATTCCATACACATCAACGGCCATTTTTTTCCCTTTGATTCGTGAAAATCTTTTAAATCTTTAAAATTTTCTTTTGAATGAGAGCCAAAATTTCCAGTTGTTAAAATATCTAGTTCAGTTATGGTTCCTGCTTCTTGTGTAGCTTTCCATGCCCCATCTGATGTAAATATAGGAACAGTTACGCCAAGTTGCACCATTAATTCGTAAAGTGTTTTTAAATATTCTTTATCTTCTCCATATGAACCGTATTCATTTTCTAACTGCATCATTATCACAGGTCCACCATGGTCTACCTGCAAAGGTGTGATTTGTTTAAAAAGTTCTTTATAATAGCGTGAAACTTTTTCAATAAATGTTGGATCAGAAGAACGTATTCGCATATCTTTATACGGTAGTAACCAAGATGGCAGACCCCCGAATTCCCACTCGGCGCAAATATAAGGAGACGGACGCAGAATCACAAATAGCCCTAATTCCTCTGCTACTTGAACAAACTTTTTAATATCAAATTGCCCAGAAAAATTGTATTCTTCTTCTTTTGGTTCGTGTACATTCCAAGGGATATACGTCTCTACTGTATTAAAACCAAGCGCTTTTAAATTATATAAGGAATGGTACCAGTCCTCAGGAAGAACTCGGAAATAGTGTACGGCGCCAGACATAATCTTAAATGGTTCATCATTTAGTAAAAAATCTTCTTTTATTTCAAATGTATTCATTTGATCACTCCTTTCGTGAAACGTTTACATTTAATATATTAATATACTAAGTTAGGTCCTGTCAACTATTATTTTAGTGAAATTTAAAAACTATTTACTAAATAATAAAAAAATGGTAAATTTCCTTTTTATAAGTTAATATATTAAGTAAATGGTATAGAAAGGAAAAAAGAATGGGAATCCCAAAATATCAGCAAGTTAAAGATGATTTACTCAAAAAAATTGAATTTGGAGAGTTTAAACACGGTGATCGATTTTATAGCGAAGTGGAATTAGTTAAAATATACAATGTAAGTTCTATTACTGTTATTAGAGCCGTTCAAGAATTAGTTAACGCTGGTTATCTTATACGTTTCCAAGGAAAAGGGACTTATGTTTCTCGTTCACGAAAACGAAAACTTATAGAATTTTCGGATATTGAAATTTATGCAGGCGAACCAGAAACGGTTGAGGTTTTAAGTTTAGAATTACAAAACGATGAAGATATGAGAAAAAAATTACAATTAAGAAAAAAAGAAAACTATTATGAAATCATTCGGTTAAGAAAAGTTGATGAAGATCCTTTTCTATTACATCTTTCTTATATCCCTAGCCAGTTTATCAAAAAGGACATTCCAAGCCTTGACTATTACGATTCTATTTATAATCGTTTTAAGAGCGACTTTGATATTTACATGTATGATGAGGAGTCAAAAGAAACCAATGAAATTCGTTTCCCTACAGATGCTTGGGTTGCTGAATTATTAAAAATGGGAACAAACGAACCTACTATCAGACAAGAAAAAAGAACTATTTTACAAGATGGAACTATTGCTGAAATAGTCGTCAGCTACAAAAAATGGAATTATTACAAAATAGAATTATCTTCATTTAAAAATCAGTATTAAAAAAACATGCTAGGGGGCAGACAAATATTATGGCAAGAATTGCAATCGATATGGATGAAGTAATAGCAGATTTTTACAGTAATGATTTAAAGGTATACAACGAGCTCTATGAATCTGAGTTAACGATCAGTGATTTAAATGGACAATATGTTAGTGAATTTTACCCAGAGACTGATAAAATCATGCGTTACATTCGAAATACTAAAGGTTTCTTTAAAGATTTACCCGTCATTGAAAATGCACAGCTTGTGATAAGTGAATTAATGCAAGAGCATGAGATTTTTATTACTACAGCTGCTATGGACTTTCCCAATAGTTTTGATGATAAATTTTACTGGCTTCAAAATCACTTCCCTACTATTCAAAAAGAAAACATTGTTTTTTGTGGTAACAAAAGCATCATATATGCTGATTACTTGATCGACGATAATATTGGGCACTTCAATAACTTTTCAGGAACGGGGCTATTATTTACTGCGCATCATAATAAAAAAATAGAACATCCTAATAGGATGGACGACTGGAATGCCGTTAAAGCATTTTTCCAACAACATACTGTCTAATGCTTTACAGTGATTAAAGGACTATCTCGGGAAATTTCCTGAGATAGTTTTTTTATTTTTTATTAGTATATTATGTTTTACTAAATTTTACTTGCTTTTATTTACTAAATTAATTAAACTAAGCTTAACAAAACATTCTTAGGAGGATCTATAACATGGATTTAAACAACCTGAAAAAAAAATTTAATAAACTTTTCAAAAGAGAAGATTCGAAAGCGTTTTTCTCGCCTGGGAGAATCAATTTGATTGGTGAACATACAGATTATAACGGTGGTAATGTTTTTCCCTGTGCAATCACTTTAGGGACATATGGCTTAGCATCAAAACGAGAGGATAAACTCATTAACTTTTATTCTGAAAACTTTCCTGAATTAGGTGTGATCACAATTGATTTAGATAATTTAGAGTATGATTCAGCTGATAAATGGACAAATTATCCTAAGGGGATGCTTAAATTTTTAAAAGAGTCTGGTTACTTGATTGACCAAGGTTTAAATATCTTGTATTACGGAAATATACCTAATGGTGCAGGTCTTTCTTCTTCCGCTTCGATTGAGTTATTGACAGGATTTATAGTGCAAACATTATTTAATTTAGATATCGATCGATTAGAGTTGATTAAAATCGGGCAACGAGTGGAAAACGAATTTATTGGCGTCAATTCAGGTATTATGGACCAATTTGCAGTTGGTAAAGGTGAAAAAGATGCTGCAATTTTACTGGACTGTAACACTTTAGAGTATGAGCTGATTCCAGTAGTTCTTGAAGACCATTCCATTGTTATTATGAATACGAAGAAAAGACGCGAATTAGCTGATTCTAAATATAATGAAAGACGTAGCGAATGCGAACAAGCATTAGAAGAATTACAAAAAGAACTTAGCATTTCTTCATTAGGTGAATTAGATGAACATACTTTTTCTGAGCATCAATCTATTCTCTCTAATGAGACCATCCTAAAAAGAGCACGCCACGCAGTATCCGAAAATCAACGGACCCTTAAAGCTGCTTCAGCCTTAAAAGCTGGAAAACTGACAGAATTCGGCAAATTAATGAATGAGTCACATATTTCTCTAAAAGATGATTATGAAGTAACCGGACCAGAATTGGATGCAATGGTACAAGCAGCTTGGGAGCAGCCTGGGGTATTAGGGGCTCGAATGACTGGAGCCGGTTTTGGCGGATGTGCCATTGCAATAGTCGAAAATAAAACCATAAATGCCTTTATTGACCAAGTTGGAAAACAATATCAAGAAAAGATTGGTTATCTAGGGGGATTTTATATTGCTCAAATCAGTGATGGCCTTAAAATACTTGAGGAGGAATTAGTATGACTGTCTTAGTGTTAGGAGGAGCCGGCTATATTGGTTCTCATGCCGTTGATCAATTAATTGAACAGCACTATGATGTTGCAGTAGTAGATAATTTGCAGACCGGTCACCGTGACGCTCTCCACAAAAAAGCACGATTTTATCAAGGAGATATTAGGGATAAAACTTTTATGGAGTCTGTTTTAAAAAAAGAGTCCATTGAAGGAGTCATTCACTTCGCTGCTAACTCTCTAGTAGGTGAATCGATGCAACAGCCTTTACAATACTTTAATAACAATGTTTATGGTACTCAAGTGACCTTAGAAGTGATGCAACAATTCGGAATCAAAACAATCGTCTTTTCTTCTTCTGCTGCCACTTATGGTGAGCCAAAAGAGATTCCAATTAAAGAAACAGCTGAAACAAATCCTGAAAGTCCATACGGTGAAACAAAATTAATGATGGAAAAGATATTAAAATGGTGTGATCAAGCCTACGATATGAAATTTGTTGCTCTGCGCTATTTTAACGTAGCTGGAGCAAAATTAGACAGCAGCATAGGTGAAGATCATTCGCCTGAATCCCATTTAGTGCCAATTATATTACAAACGGCTCTGGGCCAAAGAGAAGAATTAACGATTTTCGGTGATGATTATGATACACCAGACGGTACTTGTATCCGTGATTATGTCCATGTTGTCGATTTAGTTGAAGCTCATATTCTCGCATTAGACTATCTTAAGGCCGGAAACCAAAGCGCTGTTTTTAATTTAGGCAGTAGTACTGGTTTTTCAGTAAAAGAGATATTGGATACCGCACGAGATATTACTGGGAAAGAAATCCCTGCAAAAGTAGTCTCACGTCGCGCTGGCGATCCTAGTACTTTAATTGCTTCAAGTGAAAAGGCTAAAATGATTTTAGGCTGGAAACCTCAGTATACAGATATAAAAAAAATCATAGCCTCAGCATGGAATTGGCATATGGCCTCTCCTCTTGGGTACAATGACACTAAAAAAAGTAGAAAGGATGAATAGCGTGATCGACCAAGCAATAACAGACTTCATTCAAATCGGTTATCAAAATCAAGAAATTCATCAATTAGATTTACAGATAAAACAAAATAAGCTTATCGCTTTGATTGAAAAAACAGCATTAGATACAAAACTATCGGCATCTACTCCTTTACCAAATCGTTTAGAAATCTTAGACAGCATTATTAATTATGCTGTCCAAGAAAAAGTAATCAACAATAACAAAGCCGAAAGAGATATCTTAGCTGCAAAAATTATGGATCTTATAACTCCCTTACCTTCTGAAGTAAATCGTACCTTCTGGGAACTGTATCAAAAGAGTTCTCCAACGGCTACAAACTATTTCTACCATTTGAGTCAAGAAAATGACTACATCCAGACAAGAGCCATCAAAAAAAATATTGAATTTACAAAATCAACACTTTATGGTGAATTAGAGATCACGATCAATTTATCTAAACCAGAAAAAGACCCCAAACAGATTGCTTTAGCTAAAACAGCTTCACCTTCTCTCGGTTACCCTACCTGTCTTTTATGTATGGAAAATGAAGGCTATGAAGGACATCTGAACCATCCTGCTAGGAGCAATCACCGCATTGTTCGTCTTACTCTGAATCAGGAAAAATGGGGTCTGCAATATTCTCCTTATGCTTACTATGAGGAACACTGTATTTTCTTATCTGAAGAACATAAACCAATGAAATTAGAACAAGCTACTTTTGCAAAACTATTAAATATAGTTGAACAATTTCCGCATTATTTTGTCGGATCTAATGCTGATTTACCAATAGTTGGTGGATCGATTCTTTCCCATGATCATTACCAAGGTGGCCGTCACACTTTTGCTATGGCGGAAGCACCTGTAGCCTTTCCATTTACATTACCAGATTATCCTTCTTTAGAAGCCGGACTTGTCAAATGGCCGATGTCCGTCATCCGCCTAAGAAGTTCAGATCAAACTGAGCTGGTTTCAGCAGCAAGCCTTATTCTAAAGCAATGGCGTCTCTATTCGGATGAATCAGCAGCCATTTTTGCTGAAACAAATGGAGAACCTCATAATACGATCACACCTATTGCCAGATATAAAGAAGGGCGGTATGAATTAGATCTTGTGTTGCGTAATAACCGTACTACGCAACGGTACCCTGATGGAATTTTCCACCCACATCCTGATATCCAGCATATCAAGAAAGAAAATATCGGCTTGATTGAAGTTATGGGATTAGCTATCCTTCCGCCAAGACTAAAAAAAGAATTAGTTGAGGTCGAGCATTATTTATTAGAAAAACCCAATCAACTAAATCCCTCTCACAAGCAATGGGCTGATGAATTAAAAAGAACAAAAAAAATTACAAAAGAAACGGTTGGAGAAATCATTGAAAATGCTGTTGGCTCTATTTTTCTGAGAGTACTAGAAGATGCTGGTGTATACAAACAAACTACTGAGGGGAAAACTGCTTTCAAACAATTTGTAAATAGTTTCGCTCATTCAAAAGGAGGAGAAAAAATTGGAAATTTCAACTAAAGTTTTTGGAGAACTGTCAGGACAGGTTATTCAGGAATATACTTTGACGAATCGTCAAGGTATCTCCTTATCAGCCATGAACTATGGCGCGGCCGTAACAGCTATTCAAGTACCTGATAAGGAAGGACTTTTACAAAATATTGTCTTGGGCTATGACTCACTAGATGAATACTTATCTTACCGTCCTTTTTATGGTGCAACTGTCGGAAGAGTTGCAGGACGAATCGATAAAGGCAAATTTACATTAGCAGGAAAAATCTATCAACTTGAAACAAATGAAAAAGGCAACCATTTGCATGGCGGGGGAAATAGTTTGGATACCAAAATTTGGACAGTAAAAACTAATTCTACTGAAAATGAAGCCCAACTGATTTTTTCATACAAAAGTCTCAATAATGAGAATGGTTATCCTGGCGATTTAATGATACAAATAACGTATACATTGACGGAATCAAACGATTGGAAAATCAATTACCATGCCACAACTGATGAATCGACATTGTTTAATCCAACCAATCATGTTTATTTCAATTTGTCAGGAGATCCTACAAAAACCATTAATCAACATACACTAGCATTAACCAGTAAGTATTTTGGCGAACTCCGTGAAGATTCTATCCCAACCGGAAACTTACTGCCTGTGGATAGAACACCTTTTGATTTTACAACAGCAGATACTATAGATAAGGGTTTTGAAAGTACACATCCTCAAAATGAACTCGTTTCTGGATATGATCATCCGTTTGTACTTGAGCATATCTCTGGAAAACCAGAAGCGACTTTATCTGATATCACTAGTGGTCGACGTGTCCAAATGTTTACAGACCGCGACTCTGTTGTTATTTACGCTACTAACGCTTTAAATGGGAAGCATACAGAAGAAGGAAAAGTGATGGAGCACTATGCAGGTATCACCTTAGAAACGCAACAATTACCTGATGCAATCAACCAAGAAGCATTTGGAAATATAATTCTTCATCCTGATGAAGTTTTCCACTCTGAAACAACTTACCGCTTTGATACAATGCTATAATAAATGGAACAGAAAAAGAAAGTGGTGAGAAAATGGCAACGATTAAAGATATTGCCGAACAAGCAGGTGTTTCAAGTGCAACAGTATCTCGTGTATTAAACTATGACGAAACATTATCTGTAGGCGATGAAACAAAGAAACGTATTTTTGAAGTTGCCGAAGCATTGGACTACACAAAATACCAAACGAAAAAATCCAAAAAGCAAGGCAAACTAGCTATCGTTCAATGGTACACTGAAAAAGAAGAACTGGATGACTTGTTTTATTTATCGATACGTTTAGGGGTAGAAAAAAGAGCAGAAGAATTAAACTATGATATTATCCGTATTTTTCAAAATACCGATTTTGAAATGAATTCTGACATAGAAGGCATCATAGCGATTGGGAAATTTAGTGATTTACAAATAAATAAACTTACTTCATGGACAAAAAACATTTGTTTTATCGATTTTGATCAACTTCATCGTAAATTAGATTCAGTTGTCATCGATTTTGAACAAGCGGTTAACTCTGTTCTGGATTACTTTCTTGAAAATGGTCACAAAAAAATTGGTTTGATCGCTGGACAAGAACATTTTGGTGACAAATCTAATCCCATCATTGATAAAAGAACTACTATCTTTGAAAATTATATGAAACAAGCTGGAATGTACAATAAAAAATATGTATTTACAGGATCTTTTAATGTCTCATCCGGCCAAGAACTGATGAAAAGAGCTATCGAAAACTTAAAAGATGATTTGCCCGATGCCTTTTTTGTTTCCAATGACTCTATGGCTATCGGTTGCTTGAGAGCCTTGCAAGAAGCTGGAATATCTGTACCTAACCGTGTTAGTCTGATTGGTTTTAATGACATAAGCGTAGCTAAATACATTTACCCCACATTGAGTACAGTAAAAGTCTATACAGAATTAATGGGTGAAACTGGCTTTGATTTATGGCTGGATAAGTTGACTACTGAAAGAACAGTCGCAAAAAAAGTCACCTTATCGACGGATTTAATTTTACGAGAAAGCACTAATTCCACTTTATAAACAAACAAAAAAAGCCTTCCTATTGTTCAAATTGAACAATAAGAAGGTCCTTTTTAGTTTAGCCTTCCATGGTGACCATGGTTTCTTCTTGATTTTCGACTTCTTCTGTAATAAAATGCTTTTCAATTGCTTTTTGTCGTAATTCTTCACGGAACTTAGGATGCGCTACTTCAATCAGAGCCTCTACCCGTTCTTGTATCGTTTTCCCAATCAATTCAGCTTTTCCATACTCCGTTACAATGGTATCAATATCATTTTTTGAAGTTGAAACAGCAGAACCTAAAGCTAGTTCAGGAACAATCGTAGAAATACTATCGTTTTTAGCTGTTGAATATAAGCAGATTATTCCGCAACCGTTCTTAGCTAATCTGACCCCTTTTGTAAAATCAGCTTGTCCGCCTGTCGATGAATAATATAAACCTCTCACCGTTTCCGAATTACATTGACCTAAAAAGTCCACTTCAACTGTCGAATTGATGGCTTTTAAATTATCAATTTTAGCAATCTCACGAATATCATTCGTCATATCACATGGCAGCATCAATATATCTCTATTGTTATCCATAAATTCATACAATCGTTTTGATCCAATTGCGAATGTAGAAACTGTTTTTGTAGGATAAGTGGTTTTATATTTATTATTAACTACCCCTTTTTCATAGAGTTCTACTATTTTATCTGGAAGCATCTCACTATGGACCCCTAAATTACGTTTATCCATCAAGTAGTCCATCACTGCATTCGGCATCGAACCAAAACCAATCTGAACAGTATCCCCATCTTTAACAGTCTCTGCAATGATTTTACCAATCGCTAAGTCCTTCTCACTCAAAGTAGGACTTGGTAAAGTCGGTAATTCAAAGTCGTGTTCAACTAACGCTGCCACTTCACTGATATGAATGGTATTTTTTTCACCAAATGTTCGCGGCATGTGTTTATTCACTTCAAGAATAATCGTTTTAGCGTCTTCAATCAATGATGCCACGTAAGAAGGACTTGTTCCTAATGAGAAGTTTCCGTCTTCATCCATTGGTGATACGGTCGCCATGATCACTGGACGATTTGTGCGTCTTTTAAGTAATGCAGGTATATCAGAAAAGTGATTTGGTAGTAAATCGATGTTGCCTTGGTTAAAGCCCTTTCGGTCCATACCAGATAAAAATATCGATACTTGTTTTAACTTGGTTGGCGAAATATCGACTGTCGGAAAACTAGGCAGCATCCGATACAAAGTATTTCCACTCAACGTCTCATTGCTAGGTAGCGCTTTCAAAAGTTCTGGTGGTTCACCGGGCATAATTGGAAAAATGATACCCTCCCTTGGCTCAACCAATTGAACCGCCTTTTGTGCTGTTGTTTTTTTCTTTTCATACATTTTTTCGTATAATTTTATCATGTCTAAATCCCCCAATCAGATTAGTTTAGTCTTTATTTGTTTTCAAATTGAGCTTTACGTTTTTCAACGAAAGCTGCCATGCCTTCTTTTTGATCCTCAGTAGCAAATAATGCTCCAAAAATTTCTGATTCCAATACCAATCCTTGCTGTAAACCCATTTGCATCCCTTGATTGATGGCTTTTTTGCTGCCTTCTACACCTAAAGGCGAATTTCTCATTATTTTTTTAGCCACTGTTTTTGTTTCTTCTAATAACGCTTCAACCGCTACAACTTTATTCAACAATCCAATCCGGTAAGCTTCTTCAGCTGCAACATTGGCTCCAGTGTAGATCAATTCTTTTGCTTTACCTATTCCAACAAGGCGCGGCAAACGTTGTGTTCCGCCAAATCCTGGAACAATTCCTAATCCAACTTCTGGCTGGCCAAATTTTGCATTCTCAGCTCCAATTCTAATGTCACATGCTAAAGCAAGTTCGCATCCTCCGCCCAATGCAAATCCATTAACTGCAGCAATAGTAGGTTGACGCAATTGTTCTAATTTTGAAAAGACTGCATTTCCTAATGAAGAAAAAATTCTTCCTTCAATCGCATTTTTTTCTTTCATTTCTTTTATATCCGCACCCGCTACAAACGCCTTAGTACCTGATCCTGTCACAATCAGTACGCGGATCGAGAAATCTGTCTCCACTTCATCAAGTGCAAAAGACAATTCTTCTAACACTTCTTGATTCAATGCATTCAACATCTTTGGACGATTAATGGTTAAGATTCCGATTCCTTCGTTTTTTTCTAAAGTAAGTGTGTTGTATGTTGTCATTTCTGCATTCTCTCCTTATGAGGCATAATCATAAAATCCTTTACCTGTTTTTTTACCTAACCAACCGGCTTCTACATATTTTTTCAGCAGTGGACAAGGACGGTATTTTGAATCATTAAATCCTGTATATAAAACTTCCATGATTGCCAAGCAAACATCTAGTCCAATATAGTCCGCCAAAGCGATTGGTCCCATAGGATGATTTGCGCCAAGCTTCATAGCTTGATCTACTTCTTCGGGTGTTGCTACTCCTTCTTGTACAGTGAAAATTGCTTCATTGATCATTGGAATCAAAATACGATTAACCGCAAATCCCGGAGAATCTTTGATATCGATCGTGCTTTTTCCGATTTTTTCACTGAGTTCCTTAACAATGGTTGTTGTCTTATCACTCGTTGCCATTCCTCGATTGATCTCAACCAATTTCATGACTGGAACAGGATTAAAAAAATGTAGTCCAATAACTTTTTCAGGGCGATTCGTTGCTGCAGCAATTTCTGTGATTGAAAGCGAAGATGTATTGCTGGCTAAAATTGTTTCTTTATCAGTGATTTCATCTAATTCTTTGAAAATAGCTAACTTGATTTTTTTGTTTTCTGTTGCTGCTTCCACAACTAATTGAGCGTCTTTTGCATCTTGAATATTTGTTGAAAGTGTAAAATGAGCCAGAATACTCTCTTTTTCAGCTTCTGTTTTACGGCCTTTTTCAACATCACGCGTTAACCCTTTCTCAATTTTAGCGAACCCTCGTTGTACAAATTCTTCTTTGATATCATTCAAGATGACACCATATCCGGCTTGCGCCATAACTTGGGCAATACCGCTGCCCATTTGTCCTGATCCAATGACCATAATTTTTTTGATTTCCATTTTCCCACTCCTCTAAACAAGTAATAAGCAAGCTAAACTTGTGTTTGATTTACCCAATTTTTTGAAATTATTTCGTGTTGTTTTTCTATAGAACCGCCATAAATAGTTGTTAATTTAGCATCTCTGGCATAGCGCTCAAGATCATTGTTCCGCATATAACCATAGCCTCCAGTCACCTGGATAGCCATTTCTGTTACTTCTACAGCAGTATTACCGGCTTTCAATTTAACCATGGCGATCATCGTCGAATCAGCATGATGACTGCTGACGATTTGGTTTAATAAAGCGGCTGTTGCTTGCAATTCAGTATACATTTCAGCTAGTTTAAATTGCGTATTGCGTAAATCAATCAATCTTTGACCAAATTTACGATCTTGACTAACATAATTTAACGCTCGATCAAAAGCACCTTCAGCGATTCCGACAGCTTGAGCAGCAATGGATAATCGTATACGATCGTTAATAGCTTGGCATTGTTCCGCCCCGTTACATTGACCACCTAACACATTCTCTTTTGGAATACGAATATTTTCAAATTCAAGCGAAGCGACCGGAAGAGCTCGCATCCCCATTTTTTCTTCAACACTCCCTATCGTCAGCCCCCACATTTCAGCATCCAAAATAAAATTGCCGTATCCTTTTGTTCCATCTTCAGCAATTGTCTTACTTCCTACCAAATAGATATTGGCTTTTCCCGCGTGTGAAACAAAAGTTTTAGCTCCATTTAATTCCCAATAGTCTTCTCTTTCAACTGCAAGAGTTTCCATATTTTCAAGATCATTATTCATACCTAGCTCATTCAAACCATATGCGCAAAGTAATTCTCCACTTAACGTACTAGGCATATACGTTTGTTTTTGGTATTCTGTACCGTATTGGTATATTGGCCAAATTCCCATTGAAGATTGAGTCAGCAAAATGCTAGCTGTTGATGCACAATCTCTTGAAACAATTCGAATGACATCCAAAAAATCTTTAAATGATCCTCCAAGGCCACCATACAACCCATCAAATGGCATCCTCAAAACATCCATATCGCTTAATTGTTTCAGTTGTTCTTCAGGATAAGCTTCTGTTTTATCATATTCAGCAGCGACGGGTTGAATAACTTTCTTTGAAAAGTCGGCAACCTGGCTGATTAATTGATCCATTGTTGCATTCGTCATGTTTTCTTATTCCTCTCTGGTATTGGTAGGCAGCGGTTAGATCAATCTAGGTTTAACGTTCGACGATCAGTGACATTCCTTGGCCTCCACCGATACATAAAGTTGCTAAACCGCGTTTTGCATCGCGTTTTTCCATTTCGTGAAGTAACGTGACCAATATACGAGCACCACTGGCTCCAACTGGATGTCCTAAGGCAATTGCTCCACCATTAACATTTACGATATCTGTATTGAATTTTAAGTCATTAATCACACTTAAGGCCTGCGCGGCAAAAGCTTCATTTGCTTCGATTAAATCTAAATCATCTACTGTCATACCCGCTTTTTGCAAAGCTTTTTGAGTAGCCGGAATTGGGCCACAACCCATGATTTTAGGATCTACACCTGCACTTGCGTATGACTTGATGGTAGCTAGTGGTTTCAATCCTAATTCATCTGCTTTTTCTCGACTCATTACGATCAGAACAGCTGCGCCATCATTCAACCCTGAAGCATTTCCGGCTGTAACTGAACCATCTTTTTTAAAGGCTGGCTTCAACTTGCCCATCGATTCTATTGTAGTGCCAAACCGAGGATGCTCATCTGTATCAACTATTTTAGGATCTCCTCTGCGTTGTGGCACTTCGATTGGTACGATTTCTTCCTTGAAGCGGCCAGATGTTACGGCTTTCTCAGCATTATTTTGACTACGAACAGCTAATTCATCTTGTTGCTCACGCGTAAATTGATACTTTTCAACAATGTTTTCAGCTGTTACTCCCATATGAATATCGTGGAACGCATCTGTTAATCCGTCGGTCAACATCGTATCGATCATTTGACCATTTCCCATTCGTTTCCCCCAACGGGCATCCGGCAATACATATGGTGCTTGACTCATACTTTCTGTTCCCCCAGCGATAACAATCTCATTGTCTCCTGAAAGGATCGATTGAGCTGCCAACGCAACCGTTTTCAGTCCTGAACCACAAACTTTGTTGATGGCAAAAGAAGGTACATGTTTTGGAATACCTGCTTTTACGGCTACTTGTCGAGCAACATTTTGCCCTAATCCAGCACTTAAAACGTTCCCAAAAATCAGTTCATCAATCATTGCTGGATCTAAGTTGATACTTTCAATAGCTTTTTTCACCACAGCTGCTCCTAAGTCTACTGCTGTTACATCTTTAAGAGCACCTCCAAATGTTCCTACTGGTGTTCTCAATGCTGATACAATTACGGCTTCTGTCATGTAAATTTCCTCCAAGTAGTGATTTATTTTTTCATATTATCTTTTCCGTTAAGCGTTTACATTATTATCATATAGGCCTTTACCCTAAAGGTCTAACAAGTATAAATTACAGATTCCATAAGTATCGTTAATAGATTTGTGAAAAATTGTGCATAGAATGCCAAAAAAAAGAAAGAATCAGACAAAAATGTCGACTCTTTCTTTTTCTTACCCTAAAAAAGTTTGTACAATGTTTAACTGTTTTTGCTTATTTATTCCATCGGCTGATAGAAATAACTTAAAACGGATTCATGTAAAGCTGTTTCGACAGCTGAATAATTATTCTTTATAGGACGACACAACAGTACATTAAACGGAATAGGATTTTTAAATGATTTTTCAACGTACTCATCGCTACTTAAATAACGACGGATCGGTGAAGGTAAAATAGCAATCGTATCACTATGGTGAGTTGTTTCAATTAAGAAATCCCATGAAGAAGAAGTGAAAATAATTTCTGCATTTAACTGGTTTTCCTTGAATGCCCTTTTGACTAAATCATTCGTCACAAAAGATTCATTGAAAGTCGCGATTGGGTAATCATTGATATCTTTCCAATTGATTTTATTCTTCTTACCCAATGGATGGGTAGGCGACATGAAGGCTGTCATCTCATCAATTTGAATAACGTGCTCTTCAAATGATTTTGGATCTAAATTAGTTGGTTCAATTAATACGACGTAATCTAAGTCTTTTTGCAGAAACATCCTTCTGAGTTCATGGCTGCCATCTTCTACGATCTCAATCTTGATCTCAGGATTTTCAACAATAAATTTAGAAAAGAATTTAGAAAATAAGACGCGTAAAATTAAGGAAGGCATACCAATACGAATAGTCCCTTTTTGTTTGGATGATTCTTTTCGGATCATACCCTTCATCTCACCATGCAATTTCAACATATCTAACGCATATCGATACAGCATAGTTCCACTTGGCGTTAGTTCTTCAAGCCGTCCATTTTTACGATAAAAAAGATTTAATTCTTCTTCTTTTTCAAAGTTAGTGATCATCTGGCTCAAAGCAGACTGAGAGATATGAATTTTCTTTGCAGCTAACGATAAATTGCAACCGCATTCAACAATGTTAATAAAATAATTTAATTGTGTAATATCCAATTTTTGCTATTCTCCTTTTATATTTCCTTACTTCTAAATAAAACCTTTTTTTCTGCTCCATCATTTATATATATGTTTAGCATAACACGGTTTTCTTTAATTGTGTAATGAGAGCAAAAAAAAAAGACTAAGAAAATGGAATACTTGATTCCATTTTCTTAGTCTTTTATCTTTTAAACAAACGCACCTACGCCTGTCAAATATCTTCCAACAATTAAAGCATTGATTTCATGTGTTCCTTCGTAAGAATAGATGGCCTCTGCATCTGCAAAGAATCGAGCAACATCAGTTTCCAAGGTGATCCCATTTCCACCTACCACTTCACGAGCCAATGCAACGGTTTCTCTCATCCGTAAGGCATTATGCATTTTTGCCATTGAAGAATTCACTTCACGGTAATTTCCTTGTTCTTGCATTTGAGCCAAACGGACAGAAAATGCTAAATTAGCAGTCACATTTGCTTGCATGATAGACAATTTTTCTTGAACCAATTGGAAGGATCCTAGATTTTTACCAAATTGTTGACGATTTTTTACGTAGCGCAAAGCTGCTTCAAAAGCACCTGCAGTCAATCCTGTTGCTAAATGTGAAATATCCGCACGAGTGATACGTAAAATACTCGATACATCTCTAAATGAATTCACTTTTTGCAATCGACGATCTTCTCCAACCTTTACATCCGTAAAAGTGATATGCCCATTTTGGGTCATACGAAGCGAAATTTTTCCTTCGATTTTTTGAACATGGACCCCTTCAGCTTTACCTGGGATCACAAATGCTTTTACGTTTCCGTCAGCTTCATCGCGAGCAAAAACAGTCATTTCATCTGCTGATCCAGCTCCACCGATCCAACGTTTTTCACCATTAATGATCCATGTATCTCCTTCTTTACGTGCACTTGTTGCCAATCCCCCAGCAATATCTGATCCATGCTCTGGTTCTGTTAAAGCAAAACAGCCTTGAATTTGAAAAGAAGCCGTTTTTTCAGCCCATCGTTCAATTTGTTCTTCGCTCCCACCTTCAAGTATAGTAGCATAGAACAACCCACCATGAACGGTATAGAACGTTGCAATAGAAGCATCTAGTTTAGCTAACTCAAAATATCTAAACACATTGTACAATTCACTCGGTTTGCGTTTATCCGCACGGTTTTCGAACAATAATGGATTATCCATCATTCGGACTTTTTCTACCTTTTTGAATGCTTCAAATGGAAATTCGGCTTTTTCCCAATACTCGCTTAATAGTGGTCGTAATTCTGTTTCTAATGCTTCACGCAATTCTTTTAGAACTATTAATTCTCCGTCGGTTAATGCACTTGAATACTCATATAGATCTGATGGGTAAAAAGTAGCTAAATCAACTGGTCTTTCCTTCGTCATTGTGTTCATCATATTAATCGCCCCTTAATTTTTTTAATTAGTATTTTATATATGAACCGCTTACAAAGCTTAATTTAAGCCATTTAAAGCTTTTCGTCTACTTATCTATAATTATAGAAGCTATAAGTAAAGCTTAACATCACTCAATGATCCTTGATTGATATTGCTTTTCTACCCATTAGCTTGATCAAAAAAAACATTATTTGGAATACTGATCCAAATAATGTTTCTAATTTATTCAATCACGATCTGTGCTTGTTTACTTCTGCTTAATGAAGCGACAACATTTTTTCCCGTTTCATCCCATTCGATCATCCGATAATAAGCATCATGATAAAAAATAAATTTATATTGATTTTCATAAGCCTCTTTCATCCATCTCTCTTTACTAAATACCGATGTCATCGGGTAGTCATCATAAGCTAAAACCCATAATGGATTTTGATGGGCATGTGTCGGCATAATATCAGCCATGTGCAGCAAAGTCTCATTTGCTTGTGTTAATTTTATAATCGCATGCCCCTCGCTATGTCCCCCAGTATGGATCATATCGATACCCGGGACTACTTCAAGGGAACCTTGATAAGTAATGACTTGATCTTGGATTGGTTCCCAATTTTCTTTCCAGTAGGTACTTTTGGAACGTATATTTGGACTTCTCATTTCATCCCATTCAATCTTATTTACGTAAATATCGGCATTAGGAAAAGTTGAAACTAGTTTCTTGTTCTCAAAATGTGTCAGCCCACCTGCGTGGTCAAAATGGAGATGTGTCATTAAAACTGCATCAATATCTTCTACACTTAATCCTAATTCTGCTAAACTTTCTTGCATTTTCGTTTCTTCTGCTACCCCATAATTACGCTTTTGTTTATCTGATAATTTCCCTTGCCCTACTCCAGCATCAATCAAATAATTTTTATTTTGGTACTGAATGAGTATTGCATCCGTCGGCAATTCAATTTGATTTTTATCATTGACCGGATATTTACGTGACCAGAGTGCTTTTGGTACAACACCAAACATCGCACCTCCATCCATCGACGTGACCCCGCCATCCATCCACGTTAAGTTCATGTCGTGAAATAGTAAGCTATCCATCTCCATCCTCCTTTTTTTTTAAAAAAAGCGTTTCCACTCATTTGCAATTGATTATAAGCATTTTTTTTATTTATTCAAAGTAAAACGATAATCAATTCTGCTATTTCATTTTTTTAGCTGCTAAAATTTGTTACTAAACACAATCAAATAAAAATAAACAAAAAAAACAAATCCAAAGTTATTAGCTTCAGATTTGTTTTTTTAAGGTTAAAAATAGTTTAGCGTTTGATTCCTAAAATATCTTCTTTCGCATGGATCAATTGCGTGATTTGTTTACAATATGGTGCTTCAAAACCTTTAACTTCTGATTCTTTTGCTACCACACCATTTAAAAAGTCGATTTCAGTTGGGCGCTTGTTTTTTAAATCTTGGTGCATTGAAGGGTAATGTCCCCCAACTTTTTCAGCTGTTGCCTTCAAGTAATTTACGATTTCTTCAACATCTAATTTTACGCCTTCAGTTTCTGCTATACGAGAAAATTCACTAACGATCCCGTGATTTAATTCGTCGATTTGAGAAGTTTCAAATAATTGTTTGATATTGCAATCTAGTAAAGAACAAAGTGCATTCATTGTCCCGTTAACACAGGCTTTTCTCCAAGTTGTATAATGAACATTTTGACTATAGATACCATTTAATCCACAATCTGCCATCATTTTCACAACTTGACGTGTACCTTCTTCTTCATTTTCATCACTATTTTGTACTTCAACGGGACCTTCTCCCATAAAGTGTGTTTTTCCAGGAGCATCTAGCCCACCTGTCCAAACAGTCGTTCCCATAATGATATTCTTTTTAGGAATGTATTCAGAAATAGTATCAGCATGACCCAAACCATTTAATAGGCAAACCACTTTAGTTTCTTCCGTTAACATATGTTTGATTTTTTCCAACATATGTCTTAAGCCCATTGATTTAGTAAAGATAAAGATCGTGTCGAATGTGTCTTTGATTTCTTCAGGCTTACCGATTGGCATGATCACATTGTCTTCTTTTCCATTTACGGTGATTGACAAACCATTTTCTTTAATGGCTTTGATATGTTCTTCCCAAAAATCTATTAGGGTAACGTCATTTCCACCTTTTTGCATCATGTAACCAAATCCGCATCCTAAAGCTCCTGAACCTGCAATTGCTATTTTCATATTAAAATTCCTCCATTCATCTAAAATAAATTAGTCGATTATTTTGAAACGGGTATAAATTTGAAGATTTCATCTTCATAAATATGCAAGAATTTGCCGCACACCATGTCAATAATGTACCCAGCACCGAAAGGAATCACAAAGTAAGCTATAACAACACCTAACAAACTTGTTCCCATGCTGAACGCTTGAATAGGTCCAACTAATCCAACGATCCCAAATCCAGCTGTTTGTGGAATACCTTGAATCGTAAGGACATAGACGCCTATGCCTGAAACGATTGCGTTGAGGATTACAGGAATCATAATTTTAGGGTACTTAATCAAATTAGGAATCATCATTTTCATAGCGCCAAGCAAAATGGCCAGCGTCGTTCCTGCGTTATTGATCCGGATAGACCCAATCACAAGAATCGCAGTACAAGCTGTTACTCCTACTGCTGCAGCACCAGCTCCTAAACCGGATACGCCTATCGCAATTCCTATCGCTACTGTTGATATTGGTGAAATAATTAAAACGGAGAAGGCCACAGAGATTAAAACAGCCATCAATAATGGTTGAAGAGTAGTAAAACTGTTGATTACCTGGCCTACTAAAGCAGTGATCATGCCGACATATGGCAACATAAGCAAACCAATCGTCCCTACCCCAACGCCCACAATGATTGGCATAAGGATCAGTGTCAATGAACCTAATCGTCCTTGCATCGCACGGGTAACGAAAACAGCAATAGCGGAAACAAGCATAACATTTATCAAGTCTCCGATCCCAACTAGTTGAATACCAGTTTCAGTAACTTTATAAGCTCCTGATCCTAAAAAAGTTGCTGCGCCGATAATGACGCTTTCCATTCCGTTCATTTTAAATTGCAATGCTACAAGCACACCGATAATGGCAGGTGTAATAAATTGCATGGTACTAGCAACCGTTGCTAAAAGAACGAATATAGAACCATAAGGGATAAGGGCTTTGAATATAGAACCTAATATTGCATTTGCAATCAATCCAATAACGATCCCGGATGCTGTTCCTCCTAAAACCTTATTCAAATAATCTTTACCTGTATATTTTACTCTCTGTTCCATTAACCTCAACCTTTCTTTTTAGAATTAGTTGAATAATTAATCTTTTTTTATGTTTGTTCAATTATTCACTAATTTTTCTACTTATTGATGATATCACAATAAAAATTTGATTACAACCTTAATTTCAGTTTTCTCATTTTCAGCTTATTTATTTTGTATCCCTTAAAAATAACGTCAATTTTCGACTGTATATATACATAAATTCATTGCACGTCAACATTCCACCCATTAAAATTAATAATATATATTTATTATTCAGATCCAAAAAATAAAATTTAAAACTAATTCTATTTTCAAAATTTATCTTTTCAATCTTGTTCATCATTTAACAACACTGCAAATTTTTTTGAATCAGTAATTTTGATTTTAAAATTTTTTGTTTTTTTTGCATAAACAAACACTTGTTTTCTTACTTTATACACGTTTAGAATTTTATTATTTTCCTTAAAAAGGATAAAAAAACACACCTTTTTGTAAGAGGCTGCTGAAAAAGTCAGATAGAAATATCTGGCTTTTTTGCTATTCATCGAATAGGACAAGCAGTATAATGAAAGAAAAAATGG
>NZ_JAGGRF010000004.1:0-57601 GCF_018612935.1 Carnobacterium sp. ISL-102
AAAAAAAATGTTTTTAAAAAAAAAATAAAAGAAAAACGTTATGCAAGTTATGAAACAGGTATTGGTTCAGATATTATTTCTGGGAAAGCAGATTTGGAAACGTTGACAAGTTACGCATTAGAACATAATGACGTTAAAAATGAATCATCTCATATTGAGTATATTAAATCAAAATTAAATGACTACTTGGTTTAGTAAATAATAATAATGTGGGGTAAGGTATTAGTATTACTAATCCAGTATTAAGAGGTTTTAATGCGGACCCCTCAATTATTAGAGTAGAGGATACGTATTATATTTTCGCTGAAGAATGCAGAACCGTTTACACAAGTTGAGAAATTGTACTAATAAAGTCCTAAAAATGATAGCTGTTGAATAGTTTTGATAATGTTTGTGAAAAAAGTTCGTCGGTTTTATTTATATGACAAAAAAATAGGAGAAATTAAAATGAAAAATTATGATTCTAAAGATTATTTGAAAAAAGTTGATGCTTTCTGGCGTGCAGCCAATTATCTCTCTGTTGGCCAGTTATATCTAAGAGACAATCCTTTGTTGCAAAGGCCCCTCAAATCATCTGATGTGAAAGCGCATCCGATTGGGCATTGGGGAACGATTTCCGGTCAAAACTTTATTTATGCTCACTTAAATCGCGTTATTAATAAATATGACCTGAACATGTTCTATATCGAAGGTCCTGGTCATGGCGGTCAAGTAATGATATCTAATGCTTATCTAGACGGTAGTTATACTGAGATTTATCCTGATATTACTGAAAATAAAGAAGGAATGAAAAAATTATTCAAACAATTTTCATCTCCTGGGGGAGTTGCTTCTCATGCTGCTCCAGAAACACCGGGTTCTATTCATGAAGGAGGAGAACTTGGTTATTCTCTATCACATGCAACGGGTGCTATTTTAGATAACCCTGATGTAATTGCTGCGACAGTTATTGGTGACGGAGAAGCTGAAACTGGGCCATTAGCAGCTGGTTGGTTCTCTAATGCTTTTATCAACCCAGTCAATGATGGTGCTGTACTACCGATTCTTTACTTAAATGGTGGTAAAATTTCAAATCCAACGATTTTAGCACGTAAGAGTAATGAAGATTTAAAAAAATATTTTGAAGGTATGGGATGGAAACCTTACTTTGTTGAAGGTACTGATCCTGAAAAAGTTCATCCTGTCATGGCTAATACTTTAGATGTTGTAATTGAAGAAATCAGGTCAATCCAAACTGAAGCCCGTAAAGGTAAGCCCGAAGATGTGGAGATGCCTCATTGGCCAGTCATGATTATTCGTACACCAAAGGGCTGGACTGGACCAAAAGAATGGGACAACAAAAAAATCGAAGGAACATTTCGTGCCCATCAAGTGCCGATTCCTGTCGATGCTGAGCATATGGAATATGTCAATAAACTGGTTGATTGGTTGAAATCGTATCGTCCAGAAGAGTTATTTACTGAAAATGGCAGATTAATTGATGATTTAAAAGAACTAGCACCTAAAGGAAATAAACGGATGGCAACAAATCCAATCACAAACGGAGGAATAAATGCTAAAGCTTTGATTATTCCTAATTGGAAACAGTATGCAATCGATACAACTATACCTGGTGCAGTGATAGCGCAAGATATGGATGTCTTTGGTGAACAAGCTCGTGATTTAATCGTAAAGAATCCTGATAATTTCCGTATTTTTGGTCCTGATGAAACTAAATCAAACCGTTTAGATAAAATTTTTGAAGTAACTAATCGTCAGTGGTTAGAATCTAAAGAGCTAACTGATGAATGGCAATCCTCAGCTGGGCGGGTTATCGATGGACAACTTTCTGAACATCAAGCTGAGGGATTTCTGGAAGGCTATGTATTAACAGGACGTCATGGTTTCTTTGCAAGTTATGAATCATTCTTACGTGTGGTTGATTCAATGTTGACTCAACACTTTAAATGGTTACGTAAAGCAACAGACCAGAAATGGCGAAATAACTATCCATCATTGAATGTAATTGCAACATCAACTGTATTCCAACAAGACCACAATGGTTATACTCACCAAGATCCAGGTATATTAACACATTTAGCTGAGAAAAAACCTGAATTTATTCGTGAATATTTACCAGCTGATGCCAACAGTTTAATGGCGGTTATGGACAAAACCTTACAGGAAGAACAATTAATCAATTTGATTATTTCGAGTAAACATCCACGACCACAATTCTATTCAGTTGAAGAAGCAGAAATATTAGTTAAAGATGGTCTTAAAATCATTGATTGGGCATCAACTGATAATGATAGTGAACCAGATTTAGTAATAGCAGCAGCTGGGACAGAACCTAATTTGGAAACCTTGGCAGCGATATCTATCTTGCATAAAGCTTTTCCTGAGTTAAAGATTCGTTTTATCAATATTGTAGATATTCTAAAATTACGTCATCCTGATATTGATTCTCGTGGGTTGACTGATGAAAAATTTGATAGTTACTTTACAAAAGAACAACCTATAATTTTTGCCTTCCATGGTTTTGAAGGTTTGATTCGCGATATTTTTTTCAATCGTCACAATCACAATTTGCGAATCCATGGGTATCGTGAAAATGGTGATATTACAACACCATTTGATATGCGTGTTTTAAATGAAATGGATCGCTTCCACTTAGCAAAAGATGCAGCTAAGGCAGTTTATGGAGTGAAAGCTAATAAATTTATGCAAGAAATGGAAGATACAGTGAATTTCCACCATCAATATATTCGCGAAAATGGTACAGATATACCTGAAGTTATAAATTGGAAATGGGAAAAAATCTAAAAAATAATCTGGTTGTATTGTAACTGTACCCAAGTATTATAGTAAAAGCTAATAAGTGAGCATATTCAAATGTAATCAAAAAATGCTCTGATGAAGAAAAAGGTCATGCCAATATTCGAGGAGCGTAATAATAGAATAATAGATGGACAATTCTTCCTTTAATGGCATAGAATTGTCCATTTATTGTTATGTTAGTTATTCTTACCATTATCAGGAAATATTCGAGGGCTTATTAACTTTATTAATGGATTTTGGCTATTCGCTTTCTATTTATCAAAGCCTAAAGAGAGTCAACCAATGATGAATAGTTCTTCTTTCGTTTAAAAAGTGAGGTAAACGTTGCTAAAATAGCTGGAATGTATTGCTTTCTCATTAAAGGATTCTCGGGTTTTAATGGAAGAAAAGGCTGGAAAACGTTCAAAAAAATCATTTATGTGTGATATGGAGCAAAAAATAAAGATTAGTTGCAGATATAGGCGAATATTTTAAATAAGACTATCGTAACTATGGCAACTGAAAAAGGATCATCTATGATAGATGATGTAGAAGTAGGTTGGTTTACTGACTTAGAAAAATGTGTATCAGAAGTTGTCTCTTATCAAGTAAGAGATTCACTCCATACTGGAAAACGTGGAAAAGTACAAAGCTTGTTATAAAAGTATCAGGAGATTGATCCAGCCACCAAATATTTTTTCCGCTAAATATTATTTGAAGAAGTATAGTTCTAAAATAATACCATCATTAGTCTAAGCTATAAAAGGGGACAATCATGATGGAAACCATTCAAAAAAGTATTGATTGCTTAGTAACAATTAATAGAAAATAAGTTGTCCATAATTTATAGAATAAAGTACAATCAGTATCAAAAATCATTTCGCCTTCTTATAAATTAAATAATCGAATACGATGTAGGATATATTTCTTTATCCACAAAAAAATTGAACAGGCTAAGTCCCCTAAGGAGCTTAGCCTGTTCAAACTTTTATATGAGCAAATCAATTTCAAAAGTTCTACTGATTTCGAATATTAGTCATATGATTTTTTGAATTCATAATCACTCTATGATATTCATTGAAATCTTGATATAGCTAAAGGGAATTCTTGGTTTCCCATAAAATTCTTGTAATCAAGTTAGACGATCCGTCAAAATTAAACAGTACAGAATTGAATCAAGCAGCCATTATTTTGAATACTTAATCAATAATGGTGCTGAACCATTTAATCAGTAAAGGTCTGTTAACAGCACTCTATACTTGATTCGCTTTTGTAATAATCTTTAAATAACGATAAACGCTTGGTTCTGACACATTTAAAACTTCTGCTACTTGTGAAACAGCCCCTTTTAGTTGGAAGATACCCTTCTTTTCTAACTGTTCTACGATATGGATTTTTGCATCTTGATTCAATAAAAAGTTTTCGTTAAAAACACCAGGACCAATCACCTCAAAAATGATATCTTTTATATTGTTAGAAAGGACTTCTACGAATTCATCGCCATTTTCCTGAGCGGCATTTGAGGATAGCTGATTTGGTTTTACTGTATTCCTCTGACTATCTGGGGCATCATCTTTTATATTTATGAGCTGAAGAATATCGTTAGCAATATCTTTGTATTTTGTATAATCTGTATTGATGCAAAGCATACCATCCAGATTGCCCTGATCATCCTTAATAAAAAAAGTAGAACCTTGAATGAGATTTACTCCATTTGATTTCGCTTTATAATTCGTTACGTAATCACTTTTCAAGTATTCTTTTTTCTTCATAAGTTCTAAGGCAAAACCAGTAAGCGGAGAATTTTTTGTTCTTCCACTGATAGAGTTATTTGCAATTGCAGCAATATAAGAATGGTCTTCTTCAATCAAATGAAACACAATTTCGTAATTAGTACCTAATGTTTTACCTAAAAAATAAACTAAATTCTCGTATTGATCAAATATCTCTTTTTTCATTTTACAAGACCTCCTTTTTCCTCCATGTAATTATGTAAGTAAGTTACAAAGATTATACCACAATGATAAAAAATAGGTATCTTAACTTTATATTTTAATAATGATTATAATTTATTTAAATGATAATAAAAAATTATTGACACCGTTTTCTTTTCGGGGTATAGTGAAAATATAAATACGAGGAGGTGACATAATATGTACAATGTACCACAAGCTATTGGTCCTTATTCTTCATACCGAAAAGCAGGTAGCCTTCTTTTTACATCAGGGCAATTACCTATAAATCCTGAAACAAATGAACTAGAAGATACATTTACAGAACAATGTAAGAGATCGCTAATGAATATTCAATCTATCTTAGAAAAAGAGAATTTGAAAATGAAAGATATTATTAAAACAACGGTTCTATTGAAAGATTTGTCCAATTTTGATGAAGTAAATAGATTATTTGCAGAATTTTTTGAAGAACCCTATCCAGCGCGTACTGCTTTTGAAGTTTCGAAACTTCCGAAAAATGCTATGATCGAAATTGAAGCTATTGCCGTTTTAAAATAGTTCATGGTTACATAAAAGTAGTTCTACTAAAACGAAAAATGAGGGAATATAATGGATATTTTAATTGGAACGGTTTTACTATTAGCGGTACTGTCTTTTTTCACGATATTCAATTACAAAGCACCACACGGCTCGAAAGCAATGGGAGCATTGGCTAGTGCAGCTTGTGCAAGCTTTTTAGTAGAAGCTTTTCATTATGCTTTTTTTGGAAATGTATTGAATTTGAAGTTTCTAGGAGAAGTGGGTGCAGCTAATGGAAGCCTAGGAGGAGTAGCAGCCGCGATATTAGTTCCTTTAGCTTTAGGCGTTTCTCCAGTATATGCTGTTTTGGTAGGTCTTTCTTTATCGGGTATGGGAATATTACCTGGATTTATAGCTGGATATCTTATCTCTTTTGTTATTAAGAAGATGGAAGAAAAGATACCAGGTGGATTAGATTTGATCGTTATTATTGTGGTAGCTGCTCCTCTAGCTAGATTGATTGGAGCAATCAGTTCTCCTCTCGTAGATGCTACACTGCTTCAAATTGGTGAAATATTGACCGCTACTGCTAACTCTAGTCCCATAATGATGGGGATCATCTTAGGGGGGATCATCACAGTAGTCGCAACAGCTCCTTTAAGTTCAATGGCGTTGACAGCAATGTTAGGTTTAACAGGTGTTCCAATGGCTATCGGAGCATTAGCGGTATTCGGATCGTCATTCATGAATTATATTTTATTTAGCAAATTGAAATTTGGAAGTAAAAAAGATACTATATCAGTAGCTATAGAACCCTTGACTCAAGCAGATATTATTTCTGCGAATCCTCTTCCTGTTTATGTAACAAACTTTATTGGAGGAGCAGCAAGTGGTATTATCGTGGCACTTATGGGACTGGTAAACGATACTCCAGGTACAGCCACTCCGATTGCAGGTTTTGCAGTTATGTTCGCGTACAATCCAGCAGGAAAGGTATTGATCGCTGCTTTAGGAGTTATTATTGTAAGTGTAATTGGCGGCTATCTCGGATCTTATATCTTTAGAGATACCAAAATCGTAACGGCTGAAGAAATTCGATCAGACGGTGGGTTGGCCAAAAATAGAACGGTTGAAGTTGCATCCTAACAGGTAATCTTAAAGAAGAAAAAGGTCTGCGCTAATGAAATTAGTGCATACGAAAAGTTGAAATCTGTTATCGTGATCCAAAATGATTAGTCTGAAATTTAAAAATAGTAAAAAATACCACTAAAGTGCTTTTAGGAGGAAATAATATGAATGAACAAGTGATTGCAGGCAAAACATTGGGAAATTGGAAAGAAGAGATTCCGGTCTTAAAAGATATCATGAACATGAAAAATGTTTTTTGGGTCAATCGTTTCAAAAGTGACTTTGAACCGGCCTCGAAAAAAGTGAAACTTTCTAAAACTGATGTAGATGATGCTGAAGCTCGTTTAGCCCGTTTTGCTTCATATATTGAAACGGCATTTCCAGAGACAAAAAAAACAAAAGGTATTATTGAATCAAAAATATCGGCGATTCCAGCAATCAAGGCTGAACTGGAGAGCTATTATGATACAACTATTGAAGGGAAATTATTATTAAAACGTGATGACACATTACCAATTGCAGGAACGATCAAGGCAAGAGGAGCAATTTATGAAGTACTAAAACATGCAGAGACGTTAGCGTTAGAAAACGGTTTGCTAAAAAGTATTGATGAAGACTATGTTGTTTTCGCAAGTGGTGATTTTCGTAATTTTTTTGCTAAACATAAAATTATGGTAGGAACAACTGGGAATCTTGGAATCAGCGTAGGGATAATGGGAGCAAAACTAGGATTTGAAGTCACTGTTCATATGTCTGTAGAAGCAAAGCAATGGAAAAAAGATTTACTTAGATCTCATGGTGTAACGGTTATTGAACACAATACAAACTTTACAAAAGCAGTCGAAAATGGAAGAATGCAATCAGAACAAGATCCAACGTGCTATTTTGTTGATGATGAACATTCAGTAGATTTATTTTTAGGCTATACAGTAGCTGGCAGTCGACTTAAAAAGCAATTAGACGAACAAAAAATACAAGTTGATAAAGATCATCCATTGTTTGTATATTTACCATGCGGTATCGGCGGAAGCCCAGGCGGCATTACATTCGGATTAAAACAAGTTTATGGGGACAATGTTCATTGTTTCTTTTCAGAGCCAGCACATATGCCTTCAATGATGTTGGGATTGATTACTGATGAGTATGACGGAGTATCAATAGACGATTTTGATATTGATGGTAAAACAGGAATGGATGGATTAGCAGTTCCGAGAACGTCAGGTTTTGTTTCAAAATTAATGAAAAACTTCTTTGACGGCGGTTTTACACTGCAAGAAGAAGAAGCACAGCATTTTTTGACTGCTATGATCGATAAAGAAGAGATTTACTTAGAACCAGCAGCTTTAGCTGGTGTACCAGGAGTAGCTCGTTTATTCGGTACTACAGAAGGAAAACGTTATTTGGCAGAAAAAGGATTGACTGATAAGATGAATCAGGCAACACATATCGCTTGGGCTACTGGAGGAAGTATGGTTCCTAAAGAAGATATGGAAGAATTTTATAAACAAGGTTTAGAAAAAAGTAAAGTTTAAGTTTAGTTAAGAAAGCTCCAGAAACTTGGAAGTCACTTCATTAAAGTATTAGAATAATAATTAGAGTCAATCTAACAGATTTACGAATCAAAAGAACAAAAAATGACACTACAGAGGTTAATCAGCTAGCATGATTATCTCTATAGTGTTTTTTATGACCCATACACTGAATAATAATGAAAGAAAGGCAAGTTTTATCTTGTAAGCAACAAATAGTGTTCATCCGAAATAACTAATTTAGAAAAAAATGCTGCGAAAAGCAAGAAGTAGTCTATAATATAGTAGTATAAAACTGCTATTGGATATACTTTAGAGTAGAAGGTACAATAGTTTAAGATTACACTAATTTGATTTAAAAACAGAACAATACTTAAATGATAAAAAAGATAAAGTAAGGGAGATAGCAAATGGGACTTACACTGATCCTTGCAGAGAAACCTTCTCAGGCGCAAGCGTACGCTGAATCTTTTGGTAAATTTTCAAAAAAAGATGGGTACATTATTTTAAATCCGTCTAATGATATCATTACTTGGGGATTCGGGCATTTGATTGAATTGGCTTCCCCCGAAGAGTATAAAGACGAATGGAAAAAATGGAGCATAAAAGAATTGCCTATCATTCCACAGAACTTTAAATTTAAAGTTGGACAAGGTAAAGCCAAACAATTTAATGTGGTGAAAAAATTACTAAACGAAGCTGACCGAATCGTGATTGCGACTGATAGCGACCGCGAAGGGGAAAATATTGCGCGTTCAATTATCAATCAAGCAAAAGCAGGCAACAAAGAGATCAAACGGCTATGGATCAATTCACTTGAAGCAGATGAAATACAAAAGGGATTCTCTAATCTAAGAGATGGAAAAGATTTCTATTCTTCTTATGTTGAAGCTCAAACTAGACAAATCAGTGACTGGTTAGTGGGGATCAACTTATCTCGCATGTACACGTTATCTTTGCAGAAAAAGGGAATCAATGAAGGTGTATTCAGTGTTGGACGTGTCCAAACCCCAACCCTTTATATGATTTATACACGTCAAAAAGAAATTGAAAAGTTCGTTCCAGAACCATTTTTTGAGATGCAGGCAACCGTGACAGCTGAAAATGGTGTATTTAAAGCCAAATACAATAAAAAATTTCCGACAAAAAAAGATTTACAAGATCTAATCAAAAAACATCAATTATTAGCCAGCAACCCTGGAGTGATCTCGTCGGTTGAAACGAAGCGGATATCACAGCCCTCACCGTTGTTGTTTTCCTTAAGTGATTTGCAAAGTCTTATAAACAAGAAATACAAAGTGAGCCCATCAGATACATTGAAACATGTCCAGTCGCTTTATGAGGCTAAATTATTGAGCTATCCTCGAAGCGACTGCCGACATATCACCGATTCAGAGTTTCATTACCTGCTTGAAAAAATAGATGAGTACCAAGATGTATTGAATTATACGATTGAACAGCCTAATACTAGTAAACGAAAACGGTATGTGAATAGTTCAAAAGTTCAAGAGCATTACGCTATTATTCCAACTAAAAAGGTGCCTACGCAAAAAGATTTAGGCAAGCTGGCATCGATTCAAAAGGAAATTTATTTCACAGTTTTGAAGCGGACAATGGCTATGTTCGAAACAGATTATAAGTATGATGAAGCAACGATCACAGTGGATGTTAAAGATTTACCTTTTACAAGCAAAGGCAGGACAATTCTAGATAAAGGCTGGCGAAAATTGGAGTATTCTGACAGCAAGAAACCGGACAAAGAAGAAAGCACAGAGTTGCCTTTAGTACAAAAAAACGAATCAGTTGAAGCAGATTTATCAACTTCAGAAGGATTCACTTCACCGCCAAAAGCTTACACAGAAGGTACTTTGATTACAGCTATGAAGACATGTGGCAAAGAATTGGAAAATGCAGAAGAAAAAGAAATTTTAAAGGCAACAGAAGGAATCGGGACAGAAGCGACCAGAGCTAATGTGCTTGAGACGCTTAAAAAACAACACTATATTGAGATTCAAAAAAATAATGTGACCGTCACCCAAAAAGGAGAGATATTGTGTCAGGCAGTAGGGAATACTTTGTTAAGCAGTCCAGAAATGACTGCTAAATGGGAGACTTATTTAAAGAAAATAAAAAAAGAAGAAGGTACACAGCGAGCATTCTTAGACAATATTCAAAAATTTATTCATCATACGTTAGAGTCTAGTAAGCAGGTTATTGAAAGTAGCAATTGGTCTACGCATACAACTAGTCTGGATCAAACAATACAGGTGATTGGAAAGTGCCCTGTGTGTAGACAGACTATAGTAGATAAAGGGAAATTTTATGGCTGCAGCGGCTATAGCAATGGTTGCACGTTTACGTTGCCAAAACGTTATATAGGAAAATTGTTATCTGAAGCAACGATCAAAAAACTTTTAATGACAAAAGAAACACCTTTATTAAAAGGTTTTAAGAAAAAAAACGGTCAAACTTTTTCAGCTGCACTTCTGTTAACAGAAGACCACAAATTGACCTTTAAACCTTTCCCTAACTGATCCATTTAATGTAATATGGTTAAGTCAATAGAATATAAATAAAAAGATAGCTTCCTCATAATGTGACTAGAGGGCATACGGAGAAATATAAACTAAAAAGTCTTCTGTATTCCTCAAAAAAGGTTCCCATCGCCGTTATTTCGGTGAGGGGAACCTTTTTTTATTCAAGCTAGTTGCTTATGAAAGTCTTTTTTTAGTTGCGCTCAGCAGAGCCTATTTGACAATCAGTATAGGGTATTTAGAATGTTTTAATAGTTGGATGGTAACACTGCCATTAAAAAATTCATAAAGTCCGCCTTTTGTGTTCATACCGACCACCAAGAAGTCGAACGGCTGATTTTTTTCAAGGTAAGATAAAATTTTCTTTGTTGGATCACCATAAAGAACCTTGACACTAACCGGTACACCTTCTAATTTATGTTCTACAAATGACTGCACGACTGACTGATGATGAGCTTTTCGGTCTTCCATTTTAGTTGTGAAATTCATGGCATCTTCTAGGACCTCATTATCAGAGATTACCCGGATAACATCTATTTGCAGTGTGGGAAAATGGGAAAGGAAATTTTGTTTGATGTAGTCGAAGACAATTACTCCTTCAGACGTACCATCATAAGCTATTACAATTTTTTTCATATTGACCTCCTAATGACTACTTTTTCTCAAATAAGGTTCTAAAGAGTCTACAAATTTAGAATCTGTATCTTTAAAGCCGATGATTTCGATTGAGCGACCTTTCAAATAATCCCGTAAGGATAGCACAGCTTTTACTCCAGCATCATCTCTTACCGTTAGATTACTCACGTCGATAATTGAAACCGTATTTGAATCTAGTTTGTTTATTTTTTCCAGAAGTTCATCGACGGTAGCAAAAAATAATTGACCTGAAATGGTCACTGTTTCTTTGGATTGAGAAACGTGGATCGTTGAATTCTTCACCATAAAGAATAGGGCACTTAACAGTACTCCTAATCCCACACCAATGGCCAGGTTATGAGTAAACAATACAGCTACAATTGTCACCAACATAACCAAAGTTTCATTTATTGGTGCACGACGCATATACTCAAAACTATGCCAATCGATCGTGCCGATAGAGACCGTGATCATAATGGCTACAAGTACCGCCATGGGAATCTGAGATACGAGACTACCGAATGACATGATCATCGTGATCAGAACAACACCTGCCGTTAGAGAAGATAAACGTGTTCTTCCGCCGTTCTTCACATTGATGATGGATTGTCCAATCATAGCGCAACCGCTTAGGCCGCCAAAAAATCCGTTCGTGATACCGGCGATTCCTTGGCCGATAGCTTCATGACGTTTACTGCTCTTGGTTTGGGTCAAATCATCCACAATCGTGACTGTCAATAACGATTCCAATAGACCAACAATAGCTATGGCTAATGAGGTTGGGAAGATGATTGATAGAGTTTCAAGAGACAAGGGAACACTAGGAATAGAAAAAACAGGTAATTGACGTTTTATTTCGCCCATCATTCCTACGTTAGAAACTTCTAGCTTCATAAAGATAACAAGTGCGCTCAGAAAAATAATGGCTATTAAGGGTGCGGGAATTTGTTTGATGTATCTTGGTGCAATATATAGAATTAATAATGCGCTAACCAATAGGATATAAAAAAGTGTGTTGGCGCCACTAAAATGTTCCAATTGAGCCAGAAAGATCATAATTCCTAATGCATTGATGAATCCTACCATAACTGCGCGGGGGATAAACTTCAGAAGTTTAGCAACACCCAGTAAACCGAGGGTGACTTGAAGAATTCCTGCTAGAATTCCTGCAGCGAATAAATACTCTATCCCATTTGTCTTCACTAATGTTCCGACCAATAAAGCCGTTGCTCCGGTTGCACCAGTGATCATACCTGGACGGCCGCCGGTAAATGCAATGATAATGGATAAAATAAATGATCCATACAATCCTACCATCGGATCCAAACCAGCCACCAAGGAAAAGCCAATTGCTTCTGGAATCAATGCAATAGCAACGACGATCCCTGCAAGGATATCACCTTTAATATTTCCTAACCATTCTTCTTTTTTGAAAAGATTTCTCATAAATTGCCTCCTATTTCTAACACAAATTAGAGTATAGCAAAAAACTAAGATAGAATCCATATTTTTTTAACCTATAGATTAACTTTTATTAAAATAAATTCGTGGATGCTTGAAAAATGATATACTAAAAGCGTGTTTTATCAATGAATATCAATTATTCGATTTTTAAAAAATTAATCTAATGGTAAATAGTTTATGTAAAGGAAGGAACTATAATTTATGAAGTGTCTTATATGCGATAGCCTAATGGATGAAATCCATCATCCAAAATTCTTATCCGTTTATCATGCCTGTCCTGTGTGTGGCTTCATCAGCAAAGATCCTCAAGGTTATGCTACACCGGAGGAAGAATTTGCGGTATATGAAAATCACGAGAATTCTATTGACGATCCTCGTTACGTTGCCTTTTTTGAAAAATTTTTGCAAAGCGCTGTTTTCCCATTTGTAAATAAAGGGAAAGCAGGCTTTGACTTCGGCAGCGGTCCATCTCCAGTTTTGGCTCAACTTATGGAAAGAGATTATGGGTATCAGTATTCGATTTATGATAAGTTTTATGCTCCGCAGAAAACGTATGTAGGGAAGAAGTTTGGTTTAGTGACAAGTACTGAAGTAATGGAGCATATCGCTGATCCAATCCCAATTTTTAAAGAACTGAAGAATCTTCTGGAAGATGATGGCATCTTGGCCATCATGACTCTTTTTCCACCAAAAGCACTGGATCAATTTTTTGGATGGCATTATATGCGGGATAAGACTCATGTCTCTTTTTATACACCAGAAGCAATGAAGATTATTGCAGCAAAAGTTGGTTTAGAAATTATTTATTGTGATGACTATCGCTACACTACCTTTAAAAAGAAAGGAGCGATTTAGTTGAGTCTTCAAGTTGAAAAAGCGGAGCGAGCGTATTTAAGAAAAATCCAAGCCATAATTTATCGCAAGGAAAATGAATTTGAGGGGATAATCACGCAATCGGCTAAAGAGGTAGATGATCTGAAAAAGTATTTTTGGAGTAGCCTATCTGACATGGACAGTGCAGAGAAAAATTTTACGCGCACGCAAATTTTTTACGATACTAGCACTACCGAGCACAGCAAAGCGCTACAGAAAAAGTTGAAAAAAACAAAGAAATCTCCTTATTTTGCAAGGATTGATTTCAAGGAGAAAGAAGAAATCAACCCAGTCTATATCGGGATAAACGGTTTGCTAGACGATCACGAAATAGTGATCCATGATTGGCGCGCTCCTGTTTCTAGTATTTTTTATGATTATGAAAGAGGTCCGGCACAATTCACTACGCCTGACGGGACCATAGAAGGGGAACTTACCCTTAAGCGGCAGTATAAAATTGAAAATAGCGAATTGTTGTATATGATTGAAAGCAATGTCAGCATTGATGATGATATACTACAAAAAGAACTTAGCAATACATCTGATGAAAAGATGAAAAATATTGTTGCGACTATTCAAAAAGAACAAAATGAAATTATCCGGTTTGAAGAATCTAAAACATTGATCATTCAAGGTGCGGCTGGTTCTGGTAAGACATCCATTGCTCTGCATCGTATCGCCTTTATGCTTTACCGCTTTAAAAATACCATAAAAGCTTCAGATGTTTTAGTGCTGTCACCCAACAAAGTTTTTGGGAATTATATTTCAAATGTGCTGCCTGAACTGGGCGAAGACAATGTTCCAGAAATAACATTTGAGAAAATTGGGATAGAAATAATCGGTGGTTCTTTTCATTACGAAACCTTTGCCGAACAAGTAGCCTATCTACTTGAAAATGATGATGATAACATGAAGGAACGCATCAGCTATAAGGCTTCCTCAGAATACAACCATAATTTAACTCACTATCTTGAAAATTTGGAAGAAAACTATTTTGAGGCACAGTCTATTACTATCGGTAAAGTGATTATCTCGAAAGAAGAGATTGAAGAACGCATGAACAATCTGCGAGTCACCCCTTTAAAAGAAAAGATTTTGAAATTAGGAAAAGATTTAATTGTAATTGCTAAAATCAAATGTGAAAATGTACAAGAAAAATGGGAAAAAAGTTATCCAACTCATATTAAAAAGCAAGTAGCTAACATGCTTCCGTTTAAAAATAGCAAAGATATTTATCGGAATTTTTATGAAGTAATGAACACGTCTGAGATGTTCAATAAAAAAAAGAATAGCTATGAATTTAGTGATGTATTCCCGCTTGCGTATACAAGCCTGCATTTTGACAAAGGTAGTTCACGTTATGACTATGTGAAACACCTTCTGGTAGACGAGATGCAAGATTATACACCTGTACAGTATGCAGTGTTGAAAAAGTTGTTCAGTTGCCAAATGACGATACTTGGGGATGCGTATCAAGCAGTGAATCCTTACAGTGCTTCATCTTTGGATAAAATACAAAGCGTCTTTCCAGGTAGCAAGTGTGTCACCTTGCGTAAAAGTTATCGTTCGACGATGGAAATCGCTGGAATAGCTCAGAAAATCTCACCAAATCCTGAAATCATTCCTATCGAAAGACACGGTGAGATTCCGACAATAACCGAATGTACAAATAAAGAAGAGCAAGTCAGGAAAATTCGTGCTCTTATCAGCGGTTACCAAGCATCAGGATCCGCTAATATAGGCATCATTTGTCGGACCGAAAAAATGGCTCAGTTTATCTATGAATCGATTCAAGACATCTCAGATACGTATTTTTTGGATTTCTCAAGTGAACTTTTTTTGAATGGAATTATCGTCACGAGTGCGCATATGTCGAAAGGATTGGAGTTTGATCAAGTAATCATCCCAAATGTATCTTCAAATGAGTACCGGACTGAAATGGATCGAAAATTACTTTATGTGGCTTGTACGAGAGCTATGCATAAGCTCGATTTGATTACGGTCGGGAGTCCTTCGGTGTATTTGCCTAGTTACTAGTTAATAGGAGAAAAAAAAAAGGAACAGCTACCAGCTGATCCTTTTTTGTGTTTTAATGCGTGTAACTAATCTTATCAAGAGGCTTAACTCTGGTGGAGGCAATCAGACCAATGACAGGTAGAGCTATCAGAATAAGAAGACTAAATTGGTAGTTTTGGAAATAATCATAAGCTAAGCCTAAAGGTAAAGGGCCGAGCGAAGAACCCAATACGGTCAATGTAGCACCGATGCCTTGAAAGGAGCCGCTATGCTTCAGTCCAAAGAAGTTTGGCCAAACCATAGTTAATACGATTCTTTCCACACCATTCGCGATTCCCCATATTACGGCGAATAAGATTGAACTGGTAACATTTGTTAAATTCAGCAGTACAACCAAAAAAACGATCTCGAGTATAAAGACGGTTACCAACATAAATTGTAAAGGGATCCTATCGACTAGACGTCCAGCAATAAGTGTCACGGGAAAGCCCATGAATGCCATCATACTTAGTACAACAGCTGCATTTTGAGCTGTAAGCCCGTTGGTCTGGAAAATCGAAACAATATGGAAGGTAATAGCGGTGTTGACCAAAGCAGGAATGCCTACACAGGCTATAAGCGCACGGAAAGTAGCTGTTTTTTTCGCCTCATCTACGGTCCAGTCTCTCGTCGCTAAAGCAGATATGGGTTCGTTTTGGATTTCTTCGTCAACTTCTTGGATAGACGTACTGGGATCGATAATTAGTTCCTGACCATTCTCCTTGAATGGTCGGTTTTGCACGAGTATAAATGCTATCGGAAAGAAAATGACTAGAAGCGAGACACCAAGTATTCTCCAAGTATTCTGCCATCCATAAGAAGAAATAAGGGCTTCATTTAAGACAGGGAAAATGGTAGCACTAAGAAAACTTCCTAAGGTCATCAGGGATATTGCCAAACCGCGTTTCGCCAAAAACCAATGTGGAATCAGCGTATTTGGGATCAGCGTCATACTGCCTTGACCCAATAGTCGAATCAGGAAGAATCCAATGAAGAGTAAGAAAAGATTCGTCACAAAACTATTATATATACAGGCTAACCCGAAAAGAATCGCTACGGTCAACGTCATTCGTCTTTGGCCAAATTTGTCTACAAGTTTGCCTACATGCATCATTAAAAATCCAGCAGCTAGTGTACCCAAGGAGTAGATCAAGGATACATCCGAGCGAGACCAACCAAAATAATTCACGTATTCATTTATAAATATCGAGTTAGAGTAGGTCTGACCGGGTCCGGAAAAGAAGATCCCTAAACCTCCAATAAAAACGATCCACCATTTATAATTTTTTGCTGTTTGTCCTTTCATAATATCCTCCTTTTTTTGTGAATCGCTTATTCATCATACTTTATCTCAAACGATGAAACCTAATTAATTTTCTTTTCCTATGTAAATTGACTGTACTCTCTTTCTTAAGTCTATCTGATAGTTGCCTGTCTTTTCATGTGTCAATGGCTTCAACGCTATCTTTAAAGACTTTCTTATTCTAAGCATCAATCATATGCGGGAAGATTATCCAAAGTTGAAGAGCAATAGTGACGATTGAAGAAGCACCTGTTCATTCCATAAAGCTTAATCCATTTTGTTTGAATTGAACAGTATAACTTTCATAATCTTTTTTTATTACACTCAACTTGAATGATAAGCTATGTTTTTTCATAAAATACGGCTAAAATTTTTTTGAATGTAGGTTATTTAGTTGCACATAGATAGAATATGACCTATATTAAGAATAGATGGTTTGAAGAGGAATTTAAAGGTATAATATTTTATGTGTTTTACGAAAAAGTGATTACCATTTTTTTTGTGGCGTATTTTGCGCTTATGGCTTTCAAGTATTGCCATAAAAGTATTACATTAGCGGTTGCACAAGAGGTAGTGATTGATGATAGTGTCAAAAAAATAGAACAATAAAAACAACTACTATTAAGAACAAATAGGAAGTTTTCTTTCTGTTTGTTTTTTTATGGATATGGATGTAGTCTGGCATAGCATTGCGGAAGACAAAATGAAAGGAATGAAATAATGTTTAATACGTTTAAAAAGTATGGTTGGTTTTTTAAATTACGTTGGAAAAGTTATACCTTTGGGGTTACAGCTCTAATTATTTGTGCTATTTTACAAGTTATGAATCCAAAAATCATCGGTACCATTATTGACCATTTTATAGCAGGAACGCTAAACTGGCAGATTTTGCTTTATTGGGTCACATTGATTCTTATCTTTTCACTTGTGATGTATGTGTTACGTTACGGATGGAGGATAGCGTTATTTGGGAACTCTACGCTTATTGAATCTATTTTACGTAACCGTTTATTCACATTTTTCACACGGATGGATTCTGAATTCTATCAAAAATACCGCACAGGAGATCTGATGGCTCATGCTACAAATGATTTGGCAGCTATTCGATTTGTTGCAGCTGATGGGGTTTTAACGTTAACAGATGCCTTATCATTGGGTGGTGTGACACTTTTTTCAATGTTCTTTTTCATTGATTGGAAGCTTACACTTGTCTCCATTCTGCCACTGCCTATCTTGATCTTTGTTTCAACGTATCTAGGTAAAATGATTCATGCACGTTATCGTGGTGCATTGCAAGCTTTTTCCGCAATGAATGATCATGTTCAAGAAAGTGTAACAGGTATGAAAGTTTTAAAAACACTTGGTGAAGAAGAAGAAGATTTTACGGCATTTAAAGAAGAAACTCAACGTGTTGTAAATAAAAATCAACTTGTTTATAAATTAAAAGCGGCCTTGAATCCAAGTATAGAAATCATTATGGGAATGACCTATGTGATTGCTATACTTGTAGGTGGTAACTATGTTCAAAGTGGACGGATATCTATCGGAGACTTAGTAGCGTTTATTAGCTATATCGGTATGATGCAATGGCCACTGTTAGCTGTAGGGGGTTTGATCAATACCCTAGAACGAGGAAGTGCGGCTTATGATAGAGTAGAAGTTTTACTAAATTATGAACCTTCGATTGTAGAAATAAAAAATCCGTATCGTAAAGAGCTAGCCGGTGATATCAGTTTTGACGTGCATTCATTTACTTTTCCTGATGATGAAAATCCAGTTTTAACGGATGTTTCCTTTCATTTAGAAAGAGGAAATATGTTAGGCATTGTTGGCAGAACGGGTTCTGGAAAGAGTACGATATATAAACTATTGATGCGTGAATATGATCAGTACGATGGAAGAATCGCTTACAATGATATTGATATCAAAGAATATGCATTAGAGTCGTTAAAAAAAGGGATAGCAATCGTTCCGCAAGAAAACTTTTTATTTTCAACAACGATTCGAGAAAATATCCGTTTTGGAAATCCTGATCTGTCGCAAGAAGCAGTTGAGAAATATGCAATATTAGCTGACATCCATGAAGATATCCTGGAATTTCCTGAAGGTTATGATACAAAAGTTGGCGAACGAGGCGTCTCTCTATCTGGTGGACAAAAGCAACGGATCGCTATTGCTCGAGCTTTAGCTGTAGAACCGGAATGCTTGATTTTAGATGACTCTCTTTCAGCTGTGGATGCTCAGACAGAAGAAAATATTTTAAGTTTATTGAAAAAAGAAAGACGTAACAAAACAACGATTATTTCTGCACATCGCATCAGTTCGATCATGAATGCAGATGAAATCATCGTAATGGAAAAAGGAAGCATCAGTGAACGGGGTTCTCACCAACAATTAAGTGAATCAAAAGGCTGGTATAACGATATGTACCACAAGCAGCAGCTCGAGAAAAAATTAGATGGGGAGGGAGTTTAATGGCCGCACAAAAACAAGTAGCCTTTTCCGCTAAAGAATCCAGACATGTTTTACTTAGTCTGATTCGTTTTGCAAAACCAAATAAATTTATTTTCATCTTTTCTTTTTTGTTTCTGGCATTAAGTGCAGCAATTACTGCCTATTTACCCATCATCATTCAACGCTACATTGACACTTATTTAACAAATGGAACAGCAACAATGGAGGTCACGGTACGTATAGTAATCTTTTATGGAGTATTGACCATCCTTAGGGCGGTATCTTCTTATGCAAAAGACTTTCTATTTAATACGGCTTCTGAAAGAACGGTAGCCAACATCCGAAATCAATTGTACGAAAAAGTTGTTTCATTGGGAATGAGGTATTTTGATCAAACACCTGCAGGTACAGTTGTTTCTAGAGTAACAAATGATACAGAAACGATCAAAGAATTTTGGACAGTCTTTTTAAATATTTCCAATGGACTATTTAATGTCATTTCGATCACGATTGCTATGTTTGCCTTAAATTGGCGGATGGCATTAGTATTCCTTTTTTTCACACCTTTTATTGTGTGGATCGCAGGAATCTATCGAAAGAAAAGTACTCTCATTTATAGTCGCATGAGAACGGTATTGAGCCAGTTGAATGCTAGTTTAAGTGAATCTATTAGTGGAATGAGTATTATTCAGAAGTACAATCAAGAAGAGCGTTTGATTAATGAATTTAGTGATATCAATAAAGAGTATGTAGCTTCTCGTCGTTCAATGTACAGCATGAACGCATTGTTATTAGCACCAGCTATCAATGTGATCGAGTCAATTGCCCTAGTAGCTGTACTGCTTATTTTTGGGTATCAAGAATGGAACCAAAGTGCAGTTGATATTGGTTTAGTATATGCATTTACGGCCTATTCTCGCTCGTTCTTTCAACCCATCAGTCAAATGATGAACAGCTTAAGTTCTTTACAAGATGGGATTGTTTCTGGGCACCGTATTCAAGAATTGCTGAATAATAAAGAGCTCGCACCGCAATCTACATCAGAAAAAAAGGGTATGATCACAGAAGGGCACATTCAGGTTAAAAATCTGAATTTTTCATACGATGGAAAGAAACAAGTATTGCGTAATATCAATTTTGAAGTGAAACCAGGTCAAACAGTGGCCTTTGTCGGTCAAACTGGATCAGGTAAAAGTTCAATTATCAATGTATTGATGCGCTTTTACGAGTACAATGAAGGCGAAATAACCATTGACGGCCATTCCTTGAAAGATATGCCAATAGAAGGGCTTCGAAATAAAATGGGATTAGTATTGCAGGATAGTTTCTTATTCTATGGCAATATTGCAGATAATATTCGTATGTATAACACTTCCTATACAGAAGCCGAAGTTAGAAAAGCGGCTGAATTTGTCTATGCTGATGAGTTTATATCTGAGATGAAGAATGGTTATGCATCAAAGGTTATTGAACGAGGGGCAAGTTTATCTGCTGGAGAAAAGCAGTTGATCAGTTTTGCTAGAACGATCTTGCGGTCACCGCGTATTCTGATCCTTGATGAAGCGACAGCCAATATTGATACAGAAACGGAAGAAAAAATCCAAAGAGGATTAGCTAATATGCGCAAAGGTCGGACTTCATTGATCATAGCTCATCGATTGTCTACTATTAAAGATGCAGATAAGATCATCGTTTTGCATAATGGTGAAATTGTTGAACAAGGCAGCCATGATGAATTGATCGATAAAAAAGGTACGTATTATGATATGTATCAATTGCAGACTTATCAAGAAAAAACAGGCGATTTATAAGTTAATTAAACTATTTTTTTTAAATAGTGTTGGATCCATTAAACTAAATTATCAAAAGAAGCAGCTAAACAATTTAGCTGCTTCTTTTTTTATATCCATTTTTATAGAAAATTGATTAGGGTCAATTTATTAATTAGCAGGACTGCATATACTAAAGATAACAAAAGACAGGAGGAAAACAATTATGAGTAAAGCTGTATATCAATTAGAACCGTTAACTTGCCCCTCATGTATCAAGAAAATTGAAACTACCTTAAATAAAACTGAAGGTATCGAGTCTGCTAAGGTGATGTTCAATTCTAGCAAGGTCAAAACAGAATTTGATGAATCTAAAATCAAAGCTGAAAAAATTCAAGAAATGATTCAAAAATTAGGTTATCCAGTATTATCATCTAAACTAGCTTAAGGAAAGAAACCTTACGACAATTAAAAAGTGATTTAAAAATGGATTCCGTCTTTTAAGAGGTGGAATCGTTATTCTATTCACCAGAAATAGAATAGTTTAGTCATTCTTGATCCTAATCAATTTTTAACAGCTTCTTGAGCGGTAATATAAAGATAGAAAGAGACGAGGAAAGGAAGGAGAAAGGTTCATGACTAAAGTCCTATTTCAAATCGACCCACTTGACTGCACTGGATGTGCTAAAAAAATAGAAAATCAGGTCAATGAATTAAACGGAATCGAGTCTGTGAAAGTCTTTCCTCAACTTGGGAAGATACGTACGACATTCGACAACAAAAAAGTAACGATCCAACAAATTGAAGCAGCCATTCTACAGGCATGATATCCTGTCCATTCAAAAGCAATTGCATAAAAAATTAAGGAGGAAGAAAAATGATTGCACATATCAACCACCATAAAAATCAGATCACTGCTTTAGCAGGTATTTTAATCATCAGCGGATTCATCTTTGGTTTCGTAGGAAACGGAGAATTAAAAGATATTGCCTTAATTAGCGCAACTATCCTTGCCAGTATTCCTATTTTCATTAAAGCCATTCAAGCTTTACGGATGAAGGCTTTCAGCATTGATCTGTTAGTTAGTATCGCCGTTCTTGGTGCTTTATATATCGGAGAATACACAGAATCATCTATTGTAACATTCTTATTCTTATTTGGAGACTATCTAGAAATGAGGACATTAGAAAAAACACGTTCATCGTTAAGAGAGTTGGTTGACATGGCACCCCAAGAGGCTACCGTTTTGCGAGCTGATGGAAAAACAGAAATTATCCCAGTTGAGGATGTTGTAGAAGGCGACCGCGTGGTTATTCATCCGGGTGGAAAAATCCCTGTTGACGGTAAAATCATGACCGGTAAAGCTTCCATTAATGAAGCAGCCATCACTGGTGAATCTGTTCCAGCTTCAAAGGTTATCAACGATAAAGTATTTAGTGGAACGATCTTAGACAATGGCTACATTGAAATGATTGCCGAAAGAGTCGGTGACGATACGACATTCGCTAAAATTATTGAACTTGTTGAAGAAGCACAAGAATCAAAATCTAAAGCAGAAAAATTCTTGGATAAATTTGCTAATATCTACACACCAGCTGTAGTCGTCCTATCGATTATTGTGTATCTCTTTACTAAAGATCTGCATTTGGCAATCACTTTCTTAGTGATCGCATGCCCAGGTGCTTTAGTTATCGGAGCTCCGGTCTCAAATGTTGCAGGTATCGGAAATGGCGCGAAAAACGGTGTTCTGATCAAAGGCGGAGAGATCATGGATAAATTTTCTAAAGTGGATACATTGGTCTTCGATAAAACAGGAACTTTAACAAAAGGGAAACCGGAAGTAACCGATATCCACGTATTTAACAAGGCCGATAAAGATACTTTATTAGGCCTAGTAGCTAAAGCAGAAACGATTTCTGAACATCATTTGGGACAGACAATCGTTAAAGCAGCACAGGACCGCGACATGGATCTTGCTTCAATGGAACTATCTGATGGAGAAGCAATCAAAGGAAACGGAATCAAGGCTGTTGTGAACAATCGTAAAATTGTTGCTGGAAATCGGAAACTAATGAAAAATGAGAACATCTCATTATCATCTGCTGCTGAACACTATGCAGTGAATCGTGAAAAAGCCGGCAACTCTGCTATCTTCATCGCTGTTGACGGGGAAATTGATGGTATCATCTCTATTGCTGATCAGATTCGTGACGATGCTAAAAGAGCCTTAACGCAAATGAGAGAAAACGGCATCAAAAAAATTGTTATGTTGACTGGTGACAACAAGCATACAGCGGAAGCTGTAGCAACTGAACTGGGATTAGATGAGTTCCATGCTGAATTATTGCCAGAAGACAAAGTAGACTATGTGAAAAAATTGAAAGAGTCTGGTCATATTGTTGCAATGGCAGGCGATGGGATCAATGATGCCCCTGCAATCGCAACGGCTGATATTGGACTAGCAATGGGTGAAGGCGGAACAGATATCTCAATGGAAACAGCAGACGTTGTCTTAATGGCAGATAAATTAATGCAGTTTTCTCATGCCTACTCATTGGCTAAAGCAACGACTAGAAATATGAAACAAAATATCTTCATTGCGGTCGGTGTTGTGGCCATTTTATTAACAGGAGTCTTAATGGGAGGCGTTCATTTAGCCTCTGGCATGTTCATTCATGAAGCCAGCGTATTGATCGTTATTCTAAATGCTATGCGTTTGATTCGCTTCAACCGTAAAAATATGCAACCTGTTAAAGAACTAGCTGCAGTCCCTGTAAAAGCTTGATCAAAAGGAACAATGCAGTGTGTAGCGAAGTTTTTATCACAATATTTAAGGAGATGATCAGCTAGAAAAAGTAATTACATCACTTGAAAAAAAACTATTAGGAGGAATTAATAATGACTGAAGAACACACACACAAAGAACAGACAACTGAAGAATTGCATCAAGTGGAGATCGTTCAGGAGGAAAAAGAACACGATTACAACAATCCAACGGCAGCAGCTATGACGAATCATATCATTTCTAATCAAGCTTTCTTACATGTGAAATTACACCAATACCATTGGTATGTTAAAGGTCCACATTTCTTTACCTTACATGCAAAATTTGAAGAACTATATGATGAAAATAGCAAGTATTATGACGAAATTGCAGAACGCTTAATTGTCTCAGGTGCTAAACCAGCGTCAACTAATGAAGAGTATGCGAAGTATAGCTTGGTCGCTGAATCACCTAAAGATAAATACTTGTCAGATGAAGAAATGGTCGAAAAATTGGTAGATGATTACCGAATTACAAGAGATTTGACAAAAAGAACAGTTCTTTTGGCACAGAAAGAGGTAGATCATGTGTTAGAAGATACTATGGTTGGATACAAAAACTATCTGGACAAAACCATTTGGATGTTACAAGCTTTTCTAGGTAAATCAGCTCTTGAAGGAGAAGGAGACGATGAATAAAAGTTTCTTGATAACTAGCGCAGCCGCTATACCAGGAGTTTTGTATATTCGTACAAAAAAAGATAAATAAAAATTCGTTGAATTTACTGCAAATCCGGTCGTAGCTTTTCCAACTATTATCAAGTCTATATACGAGTACATTCGTGTGTAAAACGCTGTTATTGAACGATGCATGGAACCTTTATCGGAGGAAATAAAACTGGCATTTACAAAACGTGAGCCAAAATTTAGTGAAAAGAATGAAGGCACAGTCTTTTTTGCCATCCATTTCCAATCTGCATCTGTTACAATAATCCGACTAGTCCAGCTTTAACAGTTAAGTTCTAATAAGACTTTCAAAGTGGGCTTATAGGATTCAGTTATGGTTAAGAAGCTTTTAGATAACTATTTTTAATTTGTGGACTCTTTAAAAATAAACCGGCACAATCTATCTTAAGTCGGTATAATCAAATGATGAAAGAACTGGGGGAATCAGTATGCAGTATTATACAAAAAGAGGCGATCAAGGCAACACGAATATTATAACTGGCAGAACGGTACGTAAAGACTCTACTCGAGTAGAAGCTTATGGTACGATCGATGAATTGAATTCCTTAATAGGTCTTATTGTCAGCCAAGTTGATGGGGAAAATCTGGAGTTGAAAGATGAACTTCTTATGATCCAACATTTCTTATTCGATTGCGGCACCGATTTAGCAGTGCCTGATGAAAAAATACCGTATAAGATCACGGAAGAAGAAACTAAATTCTTGGAACAACGTATCGACTACTATACACCTATCCCCGTAGAAGTTGATAAATTTATCATCCCAGGGGGTTCTCCTTTGGCTTCACTTATGCAATTAGCTAGAACGATCACTAGAAGAGCAGAACGAAGAATTGTAACTTTTATTAACGAAGAAGAAAAAACAAATAGGCAAGTACAAATTTTTGTGAACCGTTTGTCTGATTATTTTTTTGCATTAGGCCGGGTCGTAAACCATAATGAAGGCATCAAAGAACCGCTTTATGAACGTGGTGGAACGGTCTTTCATGAAAGTTTTAAAACCGCTGATAAAAGAATGAAAAAAGAAGACTGACAGTTGATTTAGTATAAGTATAGTTTGAACTGAAAGAGGATTCTACCGCGTATAAGCAGTAGAACCCTTTTTTCATTTGTCTAGTTTGATTTTATGATCAGCGAAACTTGTAAAAGGGTGTAAAAAGGCTATAGATATACCCGTTCAATTTGAAAGAATCAACCGGTTTTTCAATGATAAAGAACAAACAGAGACTAAAGTTATAAATTATTCTATGTTCCAGAAAATCTTCTGGCTGATCACTATTTATTATTTTAGGACTGAATAGCGAAAAATTGCAACAAGTAGGAGGTTGCTTCGTAAGCCAATAGCAGCACAAGGCTTTGAACCGGAGTAAGTTTTTCATGTGATCCGGGTGTGAAAATGGATCACGTGATATTTTTCATTTAGTTATTGATATTTATCTATATAAGAGTATACTAATCGCATAGATGGATATCGATATTCATGAACACCTATATCTGCTCCATGTGACGACATTGGACAAGCAATCATTCAAAAAGAGATATTATAGAATAGTGGAGATGAACTTATGGAAAATAAAAACAAAATGATCACAGTATTGGGACTGATGGCGTTCCTTGCCAATGGAGATAACTATGCGGCTGCACCACTGATAATCAACATCGCTAAAGATTTGAATATAACGGTTGATGTTGCAGCTATGTCTGTTACGGCCTATATGCTTTCTTTTGGTGTTTTTACACTGATATTTGGGCCCATTTCGGATCGTTACGGTAAAGTTAAAATCATCAATATAGCTGCCATAGGGACAGCTATTTTCAGTGTTTTGGGGGCCTTTTCATTTAATCTGCCTTCGCTCATCTTCTTTCGTGCAATGAACGGGGCTTTTGCAGCAGGAATTTTCCCTGTTACTATGGCGCTTGTAGGGCAAAGTTTTGATGATCAGAATAGACATAAGGCTCTTGGAAAAGTCATGGGACTAATGTTCCTTGGTGGAGCAATGGCTACAGCAATCGGTGGCGCCTTAGCCTACTTTGGTTCATGGAGAATGGTATATATCGTTTACGGTATAGCTGAATTAGCACTTGCGTTCGTCATGTTGAAGATCTTAGAACGTGATCAACCAGTCGTTACTGATTTGAATTTTATCAAGGCTTATAAAGAACCTCTTACCAATTATCGATTCATGAGACTTGTGACGACAATTTTCTTTGTCGGATTTTGTGTTTTTGGAAGCTTCACTTACTCTGGTCAACTCTTGCAAGAAATAACAGGATATAACATTATGATTGTTGGACTTATCTTATCTCTCTTTGGAGTAGGGACAGTAATTGGTGGAAGAATCGCACCGAAACTGAAGCAAGTTTTGAAACACGGTTTCTTAGTGTCGGCTGGGATCATAGGTGGGATAGCTCTTTTCGCACTATCGGCTTATGAAAATGTATGGATTTTGGGTATTGGCTTGCTTGGTTTTGGAATAGCCTTTATCTTCCTTCAGTCTACATTGATAGCTACCGCACAAGAAAAACTCCCTAAAATGAAGGGAACGGCTATGTCACTGGCCTCTTTCAATATGTTTGTCGGAGGAGCAATCGGCACGAGCTTCAATGGTATGGTGATGCAAAAATACGGAGTTTCAACCATATTCTATAATGCCTCTTACATCATCCTTATCGTAGGGATTCTGGCGGCCATATTTACGGCACGCTTCGAAATGAGAAAAAAAAAGGCTCTTGCAACGAAACAAACTAAAATGGAAGGTTTCGTAATGAATAACCAAGGTGAAGACAATGTCTGAACACAACCTTCGTAGTTGCTAGTGTTATCCATCAGTTTATTTTATGCGAAGCTTTTAAAAGGTTGCGCTCGTTAGGAAGCATTAATGAGACGTTTTGATGATAAGCGTTGCATCTATTGAACTCATTACAAATGTTGTTTCTGTATTTTTAGTGGAAAAAGATTTCCATGTTACTCCTCAAGCAGAGCTTAATAATTGCTGTGACAAATTTTTTTTAGTTCAAGATTGATCGAATACTGATTGTATATCTCTAACCTTTCAAAAAAAATATAGACAGAAGGTGTTTTGTTGGATACTTATATTATGTATGGTATAAGCCTATTATTTTTAGCAGTTTCATTTTTTAAAGATAAAAAGAGAACAAAGATGGCTTTAAAAAAAGGGTGGAAGTCATTTGAAAATATCTTGCCGGAGTTTTTGGTCATCATCCTACTTGTTGGCGTATTGCTTGCCTTTTTAAATGTCGATTTGATTACAAAAATCATCGGTTCTAGTTCAGGTTGGTTAGGAGTCATTTTTGCAGCCGTGATTGGTTCTATCACATTGATACCTGGATTTATTGCTTTTCCTACCGCGGCTTTGCTTTTGCAAGGTGGCGCCGGGTATATGCAGATAGGGGCTTTCATTTCTAGCCTGATGATGGTTGGTGTTGTGACGATTCCGGTTGAACTAAAATATTTCGGTAAAAAACTGACTGTGTTGAGGAATCTATTTGCGTTTATTTTCTCCTTAATGGTTGCCTATATTATTGGATTGGTGGTGGGTTAGTGATGAAATTTATTTTGTCAAGATACAGAGCTTTCCTTTTTACAGTAGTATTGGTTGGCATACTGACGCTCATCAACAGGGAAACAGGTTTGAAAGCCTGGGATATTTCTATATCCTCCTTCAAAGAAATGCTGTTTGTTATTCCGCCTGTATTTGTCTTGCTCGGTCTCTTAGACGTGTGGGTGCCCAAAGAAACAATGATCAAATATATGGGTGAGGGTTCTGGCTTGAAAGGGATTTTGTTGTCCATATTGTTAGGGTCTGCCGCTGCAGGACCTCTTTATGGTGCATTCCCAATTGCAGCGGTCTTCATGAAGAAAGGTGTGAAATTTAGCAATGTTCTTATCTTTGTAGGCGCTTGGTCAACGACCAAAATTCCGATGTTTCTGTTTGAACTCTCTTCGCTAGGTGCTAAATTCGCATTTACAAGACTGGCGATCGATATCCCAGGAATCATCTTGATGTCCTACATTTTGTCAAAATCTGTATCATCAAACCAAATCAAAGCAATCTACGAGAATGCTGAAAAAATTAGCAACTAAAAAGGAAAGCGGCAAAAATCACATCGATACAAATGAGAGCGATGAAGCTTTAGCAAGACTGGCCGTCGAAGTGGAAAAGATGTTCCGTCTACAATAAGATGAAGGATGCTGGCGGTGAAGTTTTATCCTATTAGGTGAAGAAAGCCTGATTCAAGATCACCGAATGCTTTGATGATAGTACTGCAAGGCTATTTCCAACCTTTCTTCATTTTTATAAGCGTCGCAATGAAATGGTTCTCAATCTGTTTGTGTGGGAGGAAATAAAAATGAAAAATCCTATCCAAAATAAAGAAAATAAAATACAACCCACTTCTCATCACCATGGAAAAAATGTGCAGGCAATAAAAAACATGAAAATCGTCTTCTTTATTAATCTTATTTTCTCGATTTCAGAATTTTTCTTCGGTATTCTCTTTAATAGTGTGGCTATTTTGTCAGATGCGGTCCATGATTTAGGTGACTCTGTTTCTGTTGGATTAGCCTGGTTCTTCCAAAATTATTCCAGTAAAGAAAATGCTGAGAAATTCAGTTTCGGATATCAGCGATTTTCATTGGTAGGCGCCCTCATCACAGCAGCTATTTTAGTCAGCGGCTCCATCGTCGTTTCCTTTAGAAGTATCCCTTTGCTCATGAACCCGGAACCAGTGAATGCAACTGGCATGTTCTGGTTGTCATTAGTAGCCATTGGACTCAATGGTTACGCTGCATGGCGTTTAAGTAAAGGCAATTCAAAAAATGAAAAGATGTTAAATCTGCATATTCTGGAAGATGTTTTGGGCTGGGTAGGCATCTTTGTTGTCAGTATCGTTATGTAGTTCACTGATTTTTATATATTGGACCCTATTTTGTCAGTAGGCATTGCGGTTTATATTCTTATCAAGACCCTACCTCAGTTATATAGCACCTTGATGGTTTTTTTGGAGGGTGTCCCAGAAGGGATCGAAGTCAAAGAAATCGAGGCCAATATTATGGCTATTCAGGGAGTAAAGAATTTTTCTCATTTTCATTTTTGGTCCATCGATGGGTAAGAAAGCGCTTTTTCTGTAACGATTTTACTCTCACCGGATGATTCCCGCTACGCAGATCGCATCAAGAAAGAAGTACGGGAACAAATCAAAAATTTGAATGTGACCCACTCGACTATTGAAATAGTTACAGAAGAAAAGGATCTACAAAAATAGGAAGGTCCGGATATTCCCGGACCTCCTTATTTTTTTGATCCAAGCATTTTAGATGCATATTATAAAAGAAAAAGAATTTTTAGCGTTCCGCTTCAAATTGATCCGTAACGCTTACTGATCCAAGATTTCTTGTCCATTTAACCGGAGTTGATAGATTATATCTGGTTTCAGTGAGTGGGCAACCGGGCAATATTTTTCCGCACTGATTTTGATGGCACGCCATACTTTATCTGTGGGGACATCACCGGTTACTATGAAAGTGACAGTGATTGCTGTAAAATCTTTGGGTTGTATTTCTCTTTTTGTTCCTTGCGTAACGATCTCAATACTGTTTACTTGATCCATGTGTGGCTGAAGGATAGCTGTGAAATCCATTCCCACACATCCAGCAAGCGCCCCTAGAAGCGCTTGCATCGGTAAGAGCCCCTTTTTTTGGCCACCTGCTTCCATATGAGCATCCATTTTAAGCTGATTGCCATCGGAATTGGTCATCGAAAAAATAAAGTCATTTTCCCATATTATCGATACTTGCATTTTGTTGCTTTCCATTTTAATCCCTCATTTCTTTTGTCAGGTCTATAGGCTTCTTTTAAGACTTATATTAACACCATCAGGGAGGTAATAGAAAGAAAACGGTTTTTTAAAGAAAAAAACAAAAAAGATATTGATATTTATCTATATTGGAGTATAGTAATAAATATAGATGAACTTCGATATCGATATTCATGAATCTTGTTGCTATCTTTAAATAAATAAAAATCATTGTGACGACAATGCCGGAAGGAGTTTTTTGATGGAACAAAATTACAAAGTATACGCAAAAGCTTTAAAAGTTTTATCAGATGAAACAAGGTTAAAAATTATGGATTTGTTAGGGGATGGTGAATTATGCGCCTGTGATTTGTTGGAAGAATTTTCGATCACGCAGCCGACGCTTTCCTACCACATGAAAACTTTATGTGACAGCGGTTTGGTTGTCAGCAGAAAAGATGGCAGTATGGTGAAATATACCATCAACCATGAATCCTTGGATGACTTGAAGGCTTTCTTTAAACGAATGTCCAGCGAGATGCCTGTATAAAAAATGTAGGAGATGCAAATAATGAATGTATTCACTTGGCTGAATGATCAGCTATTCAAAATGGTATGGTTAAATGATCTGATGGGCAAATTAGTTGAAAATGTTTTTGGCTTAGACCTTAATGGCCGTACTGGAGCTAGTTTGCAATTTTTCCTTTTTGATACCGTAAAGATCTTTATCCTGTTATCGGTATTGATTTTTATGATCTCTTATATTCAAAGTTATTTCCCACCAGAACGGACGAAAAAGATTTTGGGTCACTTCAGTGGTGTGACAGCCAGTACACTGGCTGCTTTACTTGGTACGGTGACGCCTTTTTGTTCCTGTTCTTCAATCCCGTTGTTCATCGGATTCACCGGTTCTGGCTTGCCATTAGCAGTAACGTTTTCCTTCTTGATCTCTTCTCCATTAGTCGATTTGGCATCTGTCATCTTGCTAGCAAGCATTTTTAATTGGCGAATTGCCTTTGCTTATGTTGTTGTCGGTTTGTTTTTGGCGGTAGTCGGTGGTACCATCATCGGAAAAGCCCATCTGGAAGATCAAGTGGAGTCTTTTGTTTATGGCAACGGTAATGGGGATATTCCTGAAGAGGAATTAACCAGAAAAGACCGAATTGTTTTTAGTGTAGAACAAGTAAATGATGTCGTCAAAAAAGTATGGCTTTATATTTTGGTTGGTGTTGGAATTGGTGCAGCTATCCATAACTGGATACCGGAATCAATAATTACCGCCATCTTGGGTCAAGATAAATGGTACTCCGTATTAGTAGCATCCTTTGTTGGTATACCAATGTACGCAGACATTTTTGGGACTTTACCGATTGCAGAAGCATTAGCTGCAAAAGGCGTTGGCTTAGGGACAGTCCTAGCCTTCATGATGAGTGTGACAGCTTTGTCCTTGCCGTCGCTTATCATGCTGAAACAAGTTGTAAAACCGAAACTACTAGCTGTTTTCTTCACGGTCGTTGTTTTAGGAATTATCCTGATTGGCTACTTATTTAACTTCTTTACACCATTCTTTATGTAGAAAAACGATAACTATTAACTAGGAGGAATTTTATTATGGAAATTAAAATTTTAGGTTCAGGTTGTAAAAATTGTGTGAAATTGGCTGGCAATACAGAAGAAGCATTGAAGACTCTAGGCATGGAAGCAACTATCACAAAGGTGACCGATCTGCAAGAAATCGTAGCTTACGGTGTTATGAGGACACCCGCACTTGTCATCGACGAGAAAGTCGTTTCTTACGGAAAAGTAGCTAAACCGGAAGAAATTGTAGAAATATTAAAAAAATAAAAAATTTTTAAAAGTGCTGTGCAGGGAAACTCCTTGTCAGCACTTTTTTTAATGCCCGTTATTTGTAATTGACTATATATGAATTAAGTTTTATAGTGTATACATAGGCAAATGTCTATGTACGAGCGCCAAATTAGTTACATGTAAAAGGAGTAGATAAAAGATGACAGATTTAACACTATTTGAACCAGCAATGTGCTGCAGTACAGGAGTATGTGGCCCATCTGTAAATGAAGACTTATTACAAATCACTTCAGTTATGAACGCTTTAGATACATTAGAGGGTTTTCAAGCCAAGAGATATAACTTATCGAGCAGTCCTCAAGCATTTGTAGAAAACGAAAAAATGAGTCAATTCTTACAAGAAAAAGGTGTTGAAGCGTTACCAGTAACATTATTAAATGGCGAAGTAGTTAAAGTTGGAAAATATCCTTCAATGGAAGAAATAACAGCTTTTACAGGCGTTAGATTTGCACCGATGGATTCAAATGACGGTGGCTCTTGTGGCTCAGGCTCAGGATGTTGTTAGGAGGAGTGCAAAAGATGAAAAATTATCAGCCAGAACAATTAAACCTTACAAAATATCTTTTCTTTACTGGTAAAGGTGGAGTAGGGAAAACATCTACAGCTTGTGCTACCGCAGTTTATTTGGCTGATAGTGGGAAAAAGGTTATGTTGGTTAGTACAGATCCTGCTAGTAATTTACAAGATGTTTTTAATAAAGAATTAACGAATAACGGCTTAGAAATTCCTGAAGTAAATGGGTTAACGGTAGCAAACTTTGATCCGATCACTGCTGCACATGATTATATGGAAAGTGTTGTCGGTCCGTACAGAGGGGTATTGCCAGATTCAGCTTTAGCCAATATGGAAGAGCAATTATTAGGCTCTTGTACCGTTGAAATTGCATCTTTTAATGAGTTTGCGGGCTTTTTAACGAATCCAGCAGTTGAAGCTCAATATGATCACATCATTTTTGATACTGCTCCAACTGGACATACGTTAAGAATGTTGCAACTGCCTTCAGCGTGGAGTGACTTCTTGGATGAAAATACTACGGGTGTTTCCTGTATGGGGCAACTTTCAGGACTTGGCGATAAACAAGAAATGTATAAGCACGCAATTGGTACTTTATCAGATGGAGCAAAAACGACCTTACTGTTGGTCACACGTCCACAAAACGGACCGCTTATTGAAGCGAATAGAGCTTCTGAAGATTTAAAAGAAATCGGTGTGCTAAACCAGCAGTTAATTATCAATGGATTGTTAGAAGGACCCACAGATAGTGTTTCTCAAAAAATTTACGATGAACAGCAAGTAACGCTAAAAAAGATGCCTGAGAATTTGAAACAATTGTTAAAATTTATCATTCCATTACGTTCTTATAACGTAACAGGCGTTGAAAACTTACGGTTACTTTTAACTTCAGACCAACCAACTACAGTCATAGAGGCTCCAGAAGGCAAGGAGTACCCTGAATTACAACACATCGTAAATGAGTTAGACCGAACAAATAAAAAAGTTGTTTTTACTATGGGTAAAGGTGGCGTTGGGAAAACAACGATTGCTGCCGCTATAGCAACAGGTTTAGCAGCAAAAGGAAAAAAAGTTCATTTAACAACAACAGATCCTGCTGCTCATCTAGAATTTGTTATTAAAGAATCAGAGAATATTAAGATGAGTCATATTGATGAAAAAAAAGAACTACAGGATTATAAGGAAAAAGTGCTGTCTAAAGCTCTTGAGACGATGTCTTCTGAAGAATTGGACTATGTTAAAGAAGATCTCCGTTCTCCTTGTACTCAAGAAATTGTTGTTTTCAGACGATTTGCAGAGATCGTCGCTACAGTTGATTGTGACGTAGTTGTTATCGATACAGCCCCAACTGGCCACACCTTATTGTTATTAGATTCTTCTCAAAGTTATGCTAAAGAAGTGGAGCGAACTTCTGGCGAAGTACCTGAATCCGTTCGTAAATTGTTGCCAATTTTACAAGATCCAGAACAAACAGAAGTTGTAATGGTTACGTTACCTGAAAATACACCAGTGTATGAATCGATGCGTCTACAAGAGGATTTAGATCGTGCCAATATTGCTCATACTTGGTGGGTAATAAATAATAGTATGTTAACGAGTGGAACAACCAACGATATCCTAAGAGCTCGCGCACAGAGTGAACTGACGTGGATCGAAAAAGTAGCAGAATTGTCTAATAACCACTACGCTATAGTTGAATGGAGCACTACAGAACTTAAAGGAAAAACATTAACAACTATGTTAGAGAAAGAGTGAAGTGATTTTTATAATCAAGGGGGAGAATAGTAGATGGATAAACTAACTATTTATGAACCAGCGATGTGCTGCAGTACAGGAGTATGTGGTCCATCTGTTGATGTAGACTTAATTCGGATCACGAGTGTCTCACAGCAAATACGTAAATTAGATGGAAAGCAACTAGTGCGCTACAATTTGACTTCTAATCCTAACTCCTTCGTGCGAAATCAAAACGTCACAAAGGTAATGCAAGAAAAGGGAGTTGATTGTTTGCCTGTGACAGTATTGAATAACGAGACAATCGTAAAAATCAATGAATACCCAACAAATAAAGAAATTTCTGAGTGGCTTGAGCTGCGTTTGGAAGAAGCAGAAGTCTTGCGCTAGAAGTAGAAAGGAAGATAATAATGAGTTATGAAGACTATGCGAAGATTGCTAAAGCTTTGTCGGAACCCAAACGTGTAAAAATACTAGATATGTTGTCGTGCGGGAAAATGTGTGCCTGTGATATTTTAGAACATTTCGATTTTACACAACCAACCCTGTCCCACCATATCAAAATTCTAGTGGAAGCAGGTTTAGTGACATCTGTAAAGAATGGGACATGGCACTATTATTCGAACAATGAAGAAGTAGCAAATCAATACATTCAAGAGACCGTTCAATTATTGATGCATTCAGATGAATGTATCTGTAATGCAGAAGGAGATAAGGATAAGTCTGCTAGTTTGTCTTGCGATATTTCAGGTTAAAAAAAAGGTTAATGGAGGAAAATCATGAAAGAAAAAGGATCACAAGAAAAAGTGTCACCAAAAAACAGTGGAATTGGACTTTGGGAACGTTACTTAAGCCTATGGGTTGCTCTTTCTATGATTATAGGTGTATTGCTAGGGCAATTTATTCCTGTAATTCCTAACTTTTTAGGTCAATTTGAGTACTACAATGTATCGATTCCAACAGCGATATTAATATGGTTAATGATTTTTCCAATGATGTTAAAAATCGATTTCGGTAGTATTGTCAATGCAACAAAAAAACCAAAAGGATTAATCTTAACTACAGCAGTAAACTGGTTAATTAAACCTTTTTCAATGTATGCAATTTCTGCTTTTTTCTTTTTGGTGGTATTTAAACCATTTTTAAGTACAGAATTAGCTAATGAGTATATAGCTGGTGCTATTCTTCTGGGTGCGGCTCCTTGTACGGCTATGGTTTTTGTATGGAGCAAACTAACAAAAGGTGATCCAGCTTATACTTTACTACAAGTGTCTATAAATGATATTATTGTTCTCTTCCTTTATGCTCCAATTGTTGCGCTTCTATTAGGAATAGGGAACGTTTCAGTTCCTGTAAATACACTTTTACTCTCGATTTTTGTGTTTATTGTGATTCCGTTGGCTTTAGGAATAATCGTTAGAAAAAAAGTTATTAAGCAAAAAGGTGAACATTATTTTGAAAAAGATTTTGTAGATAAGTTTGATGGTACGACGCGAATAGGATTATTATTAACCCTCATTATCATCTTTTCATTCCAAGGTGAACGAATTTTAAGCAATCCTTTCCATATCTTATTAATCGCTATTCCATTGATTATTCAAAATATTGTCATATTCTTCATTGGTTATGGCGGTGCTAAAGCATGTAAATTGCCATATTCAATTGCAGCACCAGCAGCCATGGTTGGAACAAGCAACTTTTTTGAGCTTGCGGTAGCTGTTGCAATTTCACTATTCGGATTAAATTCTGGAGCGACTTTAGCAACCGTTGTAGGTGTTTTGATAGAAGTTCCTACTATGTTACTACTAGTTAAATTTTCAAATAAAACGCAACATTGGTTCGATGGATATGACTATTAAGTAAATCTTAAATTAAATGAAAAGAGGCGAAAATAATGAAAATTATTGTAATTGGATCGGTTGCTTCAGGTACATCTGTAGCAGCTAAAGCTAGAAGAAACACAGAAGAAGCTGAAATTGTGGTGTACGATCAAGGAAAAGATATTTCTTATTCTGTCTGCGGCATCCCTTATCAAATTGGTGGAGAAGTAGAAGAATTAAATGCGTTGACACCTCGAAATGCAGCATGGTTTAAAAAGAGATACAATGTTTCTGTATTCACTGAGCACAAAGTAACTAAAATTGATCATGCAACCAAACAATTAGAAGTTACAAATCTTGTTTCTGGCGAAATGAAAGTAGATCACTATGATGTATTAGTATTTGCAACAGGTGCTTCTCCGTTTACGCCGCCTCCATTCAACAAAAGAAAGTATGACAATGTGTTCCAAGTCCGCAATATCCAAGATGCGCGAGATATTGGAGCTTTCTCAACGAAACAACCTAAAAAAGCGTTGATCATTGGTGCTGGATTTATTGGCTTAGAGATGACAGAACAATTGATGCATAAAGGTTTGGAAGTAACAGTCGTCCAATTAGAGGATCAAGTCATGCCGCCAATGGATGCAGATATGACTTTCCGAATAGAAGAGCATATGCGCGAAAAAGGCGTTAAACTAATCTTGAGCGACACTGTAAAAACGATTGAAGGGGAAACTTCAGTCGAGAGAGTTATCACGACCAATGGCATTACGATCGAACCAGATATCGTGATCCTATCTGCCGGTGTTCGCCCAAATACGGAACTAGCTAAGGAAATTGGGGTAGAGCTTGGGGATTCAAGAGCGATCGCGGTAAATAAAAAAATGCAAACAAATCTCCCAGATATTTATGCGGTTGGAGATGTTGCAGAAAGTTTTTCAGTGATCACTGGGAAACCAATCTACCGTCCACTAGGTTCGACTGCTAATAAAATGGGTCGGATCGCTGGTGATGTCATGACTGGTGGAGCTTTAGAACACCGAGGAGTATTAGGAACTGGGATCTTCAGAATTTTTGACCTTCATGTTGGGCAAACAGGATTAACAGAAAAAGAAGCTAAAAAAGAAGGTTATGATGTTGAAATTTTGCATAATATCAAACCAGACCACGCTGAATATTTAGGTGGTAAAGAATTGATCATCAAAGCATTGGCCGATAAAAAAACTGGTCGTATTTTGGGAGCACAAGCGATTGGTCAAGGCGGGGTAGACAAACGAATCGACGTTATCGCGACAGCTATCACCTTTAAAGCAACAGCTGAAGATCTGTTCCATTTAGATTTGGCTTACGCTCCGCCGTTCTCGACAACAAAAGATCCTATTCTATATACTGGGATGGCATTAGATAATGCATTGAAACGTAACCCGTTGGTAACACCAGCTGAGTTAGTCAGTCTTCAAAATAGTGCAGAATCACTGCAAATCGTTGATACGCGGTCTAAAAAAGACTTTGAAAAGGCTCATGTAAAAGGAGCTATTCATATTCCGCTTGCAGAATTGAGAGAAAGAAATGAAGAGTTGGATAGAACCCTCGTGACGATCACTTATTGCAATAAAGGGGTCACAGGAAATGCTGCTCAAAACGTATTGATCAATTATGGATTTGAAAAAGTGTATAATTTATCTGGTGGGAACAAAAACTATCAAAGTTACCTCAGAATGTTGAATCAAAAATAAAGATACATGAAATTATGTATTTTAAAAACAAAAAGAGCAGTAGATCTATCAACAATAGATCTACTGCTCTTTTTGTTGTACTATATAAATCTGCCATTTACTTTTTTAGCCTAAGCCTGTTAAAAAAGCTGATAGTTCAGATTGTTTCTCTTCAGGTAATTGTTTGATTTGCGAAATAAGTTTTTTCTCCACCGGACTTGTCTCTGAATTGAAGAATTCAGAAAGTGTCACACCTAAAACATCACAAATAGAGGTGAGTGTTTTTAGGGATAATTTGGTTGCATTATTTTCAATCGCTGAAATAAAAGGAGGAGAAACATTGATTTTTTCTGCTAACTCCTTAGCTGTCATGTTGTTTAATTTGCGTAGGTCTTGAATTCTATTCCCAGTTTCCATAGTGTCCTCCTAAATGAGATGCAAAGTTTATTTTCACCTAATCATATTAACATATTCCATACATAAATAGATCATAAAGGTTAATTTGTCGTTAGGATGTGTGTGGAAATTTTGATTTTTAGTCAAACAGGGAAAAGCAGAATTGATAAAGATGGTGGATGAACAAAGGCTAATGGTGTTAGCTCAAATGAAAAATGGTTTTGAGTTAAATGAACTGAAGCTAATTGCGTTAGCTCAAATGAAAAATGGTTTTGAGTTGAACGAACTGAGGCTAATTGCGTTAGCTCAAATGAAAAATGGTTTTGAGTTGAACGAACTGAGGCTAATTGTGTTAGCTCAAATGAAAAATGGTTTTGAGTTGAACGAACTGAGGCTAATTGCGTTAGCTCAAATGAAAAATGGTTTTGAGTTGAACGAACAAAGGCAAGTTGTGCCAATTTAAATGATGGCCTAATTAATTTGAGTCGGCATTCTTTGTTGCACTTCTCATGGTAAACTAGGTCCATTTTAAAAGTAGTGACGGTTTATCGCACATAGTACAATAAGTTTCATAAAAATTATTTAGCCTTTGTCTATATATCGGCTATTTTCCTATTAACGAAATAGATTTAAAATATTTTCTTATTAGTGTATCTTTGTTCCGTTTTATTCACTCATGTGTTATTATTATCTACTGTGAATCGTTTTTTAAAAGTTTGAGAAGGAAGGTATTTATGAAAAAGTATAAAAATGAATGGTTTGGTAATATAAAAGGAGATATTCTGGCAGGAATCGTTGTTTGCTTAGCTTTATTTCCTGAAGTCATCGGCTTCATGCTAGTTGCAGGTGTAGAACCAATCGTTGGGGTCTATGCAACATTCTTTATTACAGCTACTGCTGCATTTTTTGGAGGTCGAACGGGTTTGATTTCAGCGGCTGCTGGTTCAGTTGCTTTGGTACTAGCCCATTTAGTTTCTGAGTATGGAGTGGAATATCTTTTTGCCGCAACTATTTTAGCTGGAGTCATACAAGTTATATTGGGTGTATTTAACGTGGGTAAATTAATGCGTTATATACCAAAGCCTGTTATGCTAGGATTTGTAAATGGTTTAGGTATTATGATGTTCTTGTCGCAATTGGATCATTTCAAAGGGAGTTCAAGCTTACTCATCCTTGGGTTTATTGGAGTTGCTATTATATTTTTAGCTCCCAAGCTGACAAAAAGAATTCCTGCACCCATCATTTCGATCGTAGTTGTTACAGCTCTCGTTTTGGGGTTAGATTTAAATGCACAACTATTAGGTGATCTAGGGTCTATTTCAAGTGAATTACCTAGATTTGGTATTCCAAGTGTACCTATTAATCTAGAAACATTGAAAATTATTTTACCTACATCACTTTCGGTAGCTATAGTTGGTTTAGTAGAATCATTATTGACAGCACAATTGGTGGATGAACTGACAGATGAACCGAGTGATAAAAATCATGAGTCTATGAGTCAAGGACTTGGAAATATGGTAGCTGGTTTCTTTGGTGGGATCGCTGGTTGTGGTATGATCGGCCAAACAATCATTAATATTAATTATGGCGGAATTGGTCGTTTAGCGACATTTTTGTCGGGCTTCTTTATGTTAATGTCTGTAGTGCTATTCAATCAAATAGTAGTACAAATTCCTATCGTTGCCTTGGCAGCGGTAATGGTAGTCGTAGCATATGAAACGATTGACTGGAGATCCGTTAAACGATTAAATGTCATGCCTAAAAATGAAAGTTTTGTTATGATTTTAACAATTGGAATTGTCTTAGTTACACACAATTTAGCCTATGGGGTAGTTGCTGGGACTCTAATAAGCGCTATTTTTGCGGCTTTTAAAATGACTCATTTCCAAGTAGAAAAAGGAACAGATAGCGATGAATATCATTACAAGGCACACGGACATCTTTACTTCGCATCAGCTGAAAAGTTTTTAGATTTTTTTGTACATGACTTTGAACATGAAGGTGAATTAATTATCGACGTTAGTGCTATGACTTTATGGGATTCAACGGCTGTTGAAGCTATTGACAAATTGATCAGTAAAAATAAAAAAACCGGTTTAACCTTTATCAATGCTAATAAACAAAGCAAAGAGTTATTTAATAAGAACTCAACACATAATATGAAATAAATAGAAAATAAATTTACGAGCAAATTCTCTTATTATCATTCTTTTTCAATTAAATCAATATATATTGAATTTTGTGAATTCATTTATTGAACATTAAAGGTTGAGACTAGGATAAAAAAACAAGGAAATAGAAGTTTAGACTACTTCTATTTCCTTGTTTGTGTTTAGTGAAAAAATTTCATGCTTGTGGCTTTTTTATTTGATGGTGCAATCTTCTTATCAATTTTTTAGACTTATACACTAGTGTGAATAAGCAAGTTCTGCCATTATCCAGAAAATAATCAATAGCCCAATCGGAATTGTCAAGATTACCATTATCGACCGATATTTATCTTTTATAATGGCAATCAGCTCCATAATGAAGCCGATTACTCCAAAGGTAGCTATAAAAGGAGATAGAAAGGGCAGTCTGACTGAGATTCCAAGTGACGTAATTTTTATGAACATTAACCCAGCGAAAAGCAAAGTTAAGGTGCTTGCCCATTTTCCGGTCGTTGTTTTAGACCAAAACTTTAGCTTCATGATTATGTTCCTTCTGTTCTTATTTAAAGCAAAAGCTGCATCAGGTATGTTACTGTATACTTCCTAAGTATTTCATAGTTGCAGAAGTCTACTCTTTTAAATTATTGTGTATCGTAGCGGAACTAAATAGTAAGTTGTCAATTTTATGTTTTATGAGTAGGTTCCTACTTTTTTGGGTAGTAGTCGAGACTATGATTTCTGCAATTGTAGTTCTAAAAAAAGCTTAGTTTCAATTTGGTTGTCCAATAAGATTAGCAATCAGGAATATTACAATAACTGCAAAAAAAAAAATTCCAATAGGTACAAATAGATAAACTGAAATCGAGCGTTCGTGGTCTTTCTTTATGGCGATTAGTCCCATTAAAGAAGCCATTATGGCTGTCAAAAACCTAAGATGAATGACAGTTCCCAACAATGGACTATTGATCGGATTGGAGTATTCAATTGTATGTCCTAGATATGAAGAAATAAAAGTTCCTACGAGTGATAATATAAAAAATGTAATGAAAAGACTGACTGACCATTTTCCTTTTGATATTTTTGGCAGAAATGAATATCTCATACAGGCTTCTTTCTTTCACAGTCCAACTATTTACTTACATGGTTTTCTATTTCTAACTGATTTTATTCTTGCATGAATGATACTCTTCACTTAGTAAATAGACAAATTTATAGGAACACCAGATTTTTATTTGACATATGTTTTTCTAATACAGATTATCCACTATTAAGTAAGGATTTTATAAAAAATAATCTAAAAACTAAAATACTTTTTTTTTTTTCGAGTATCTAGTTTTTGGGTAGAGATTCAAAATTAAAGTGGGTACTTTCATCACTTTACTACATGTTTAATGGTTTTTTTTTTAGGTTCGCCCGCTGTACCATCAGATACGCATACAAAGATAAATACAATTTTGCCTTTATATACTAAAGTGTTCTTACCAATTATTTGAACAATAATGTCTTTATTGTGGAAACAGTTGATAGAGAATCTGGTGCGCCTTAAAAATCAAATCATTGATTGCGATTACATATTAACGATAAGAACAGTATAGTTCTTCTATGATTTTCGACTATTTAATTTAGTAAAAGTAAGAGAGTTCCCACTAGTTAGTTCTTAGATTAATTATACTCGTTATTTTATTTTAGTGCTAGTAATGACTTAATTAAGAATTAAACTACTATGTATGCTACAATTGGAGTTGGTTATAGTTGTAGGGAATATTCTGAAAATTACTAATGAGGATCATTATAAGTATAGGGACATTCTGATGAAAAAAATTAAACTAGCTCTGTCTTGGAAAGAGTCGGTTGGGTATTTTTTAGTCCCTATTTCCACTCATTAATGTTAAAGAGTAGTGTTTTTATAACACAGATCCTAGACACTTTTTAGTTTTTCTAGCCAAGTAGTAGCTAATAAGTTGTGAAATTTGTCTGGGATGTTTTGACCACCTACGCTTAGAAGTCTTTCAACCCTAAACGATTGAGACTTTCCTTATAACTATAGAAAATAGCTGGTAGAATCATACTAGCTATTTTCTTTTTTTTATTTAATTTTAGTGGATAAAGTAGTTATTTGTAAAATTAAACTTTTTTCAGCACTTATTCTTTGATAAGCTATAATTTTTCTAGCTTATCAGTTCAAAAGATTTCTTTTGATCAACGAATATTGTATAATTTATGAAATCGATTTCTTTGGAGCGAAGAATATATAGCTACTGTCCTGGTAAATTCTTGAGAAATAGTAATTGATTCAAAAAGAGACCTCTACCATCAAAGTCCTGTTAATTATCCTTTCATTTACGCGTATGTGCTATTAATAATCCCTGTTCGCCTTAAAATTTACGCGCCTTTACACAAATTTTACATTAAAACAATGCCATCTAAATAATTGGTCTGTAGAATAAGCAATAGGTAGAAGAGAGCCACAATAAGAAAAAGGGGATGAATTAATGAACTTAGCAAAAGCAAGTAAATTATTCGTAACACTTGGAACAGTATTTACTTTGGCAGCATGTGGAAATGAAACAACTGATAATGAAAGTGGATCAGAAAACGGAGATACAACACAAGGTATATCTGGTTCTGTGCAAGCAGATGGTTCTTCAACAGTATTCCCTATTATGGAAGGAGTTGCAGAAGAATTTTCAATTGAAAATCCAGACGCGCAAGTTACCATTGGAGTTTCCGGAACGGGTGGAGGCATGGAGAAATTCATTGCTGGAGAAACAGATATCACTAATGCTTCTCGTCCTATGAAAGAAGAAGAAGCTGCTATGCTTGAAGAAGCAGGTATTGAGTACACCGAATTCACTATAGCTTTAGACGGTTTATCCGTAGTGGTTAATCCTGAAAACGACTGGGTAGATTCCTTGACTATTGAAGAATTATCAGCAATTTGGTTAGATACAAGTGATGTCGAAACATGGGCTGATGTACGTCCAGGCTGGCCTGAAAAAGAAATTGAATTATTCAGTCCAGGAACAGATTCTGGAACATACGATTACTTTGATGAAGTTGTTTTAGACGGAGAGCAAATCAATAAAGAAGCTTCATTGTCTGAAGACGATAATGTTTTGGTTCAAGGTGTAAAAGGTTCTGAAAATGCAATTTCATACTTTGGTTATGCTTATTATGCAGAGAACAAAGACACTGTCAAAGTCGTTCCAATTGTAAATGGTGAAGGTGAAGCAATCACTCCAACAAGTGAAACGGTACAAGATGGATCATATGAGCCGTTGTCTAGACCACTGTTCATTTATGTTAAAAATGAATCAATGAAAACCAACAAAGCTGCATATGAATTCGCTAAGTATACGCTAGAGATGTCAGGTGAAATGGCTACTGAAGTAGGATATGTTGCTTTAGAAGATTCAATATATCAAGAAGGCTTGGGTAAACTTGAAGAATTAAAATAAAAGTTATCTTTTATGATAAATGCAAAGATATAAAATAGGATGTATTGGCAATATAATCGATAGGATCAGAACTGTAAAATGTCTGTTGAAGTTTCCTTCAGATGTTTTACTGTTTTATTTGTTTTTAAACAGTCCAAATTTTCGCCTAAAGAGCAAGATAAATAAGTTGAGAATCGTATTTATAGCCGTGTTTTCTATTTTAGGATCTTACTTTCATTAATTAAGCTAAAAGATAAGTATAAATTTAAAAAAGAAAGTGATTTCAATTTATGTGATTTAGTTTTATAAATTGAAAACTATAAAGTTGGGAGAGTTTCACCATGCAACCATCTATGAAAGAGATGATTAAAAAAAAGAAAGAAAGCCGTTCTGTATATAGTCGAATAGAAAAAATAATGCCTACGCTTTTTTTGTTGATCGCTTCGCTTTCTATTCTGGTGACAATTGGGATCGTGGTCACATTGTTAACCGAAACGATATTATTCTTTGGCGATGTCCCATTCATTGAATTTATAACGGGAACAGAATGGTATCCGTTTTTTGCCAATGACCCTAGTTTTGGAATTTGGCCACTGATATCGGGAACTTTTTTAATTGCTTTTATAGCAATGGCAGTTGCCGTTCCTATAGGGTTATCCGCTGCTATCTATTTAAGTGAGTATGCTAGTGAAAAAAGCAGAAAAATCATCCAACCTATCTTGGAAGTATTAGCAGGTATTCCGACGATTGTTTACGGTTTGTTCGCCTTAACGTTTGTTACACCTTTATTGCAGTCGTTCATGAATGATCTGCCTATTTTTAATGCGTTGAGTCCGGGTATAGTGGTGGGGATAATGATCATCCCTCAAATCACTTCTTTGTCTCAAGATGCTATGAGTGCTGTCCCTCAAGCTATGAGAGATGGCGCATTCGCTTTAGGAGCAACAAAGCTTGAAGTAGCCATTAAAGTAGTTGTACCAGCTGCATTCAGTGGTATAATATCTTCATTAGTCCTTGCTATGTCACGCGCGATTGGCGAAACAATGATCGTTGCTACAGCTGCAGGTTCAACTCCAAATATAAGCTTTAATCCTACCGAGTCTATTCAAACGATGACATCTTATATTGTGCAAGTAAGTATGGGAGATGCAACTTACGGCTCTACTATTTATTATAGTATCTATGCGGTGGGAATGACTCTATTCATCTTTACTTTTGGAATGAACATTCTTGCTGATTATGTATCTCGTCGATATAGGGAGGTCTACTAATGAGAACACAAAAAAAATATGTAAATCCTGATGAGAAACAAATAAAAAAAAGAATTAGCAAAAACAAAGCAGCTCGAGTAGTCTTTTTCATAGCTACATTCTTTGGGTTAGCAGTATTAGCCGTTCTAATCGTTCGAATCGTCACGCAAGGTGCTGATTATTTGAATTTGGATCTTTTAACTAATTTTGCTTCCCGAAACCCAGAAAATTCTGGGATCAAGGCTGCCTTATTGGGAACATTATGGGTAATGTCGGTTACTATCCCAGTGGCATTGATTTTGGGGATAGGAACAGCTATTTATTTAGAAGAATACGCTCCGAATAATAAATTCACTCAATTTATAGAATTAAACATCTCTAATCTAGCTGGTGTGCCTTCTATTGTGTTTGGATTGTTAGGCCTGACCCTTTTTGTTCGATATCTAGGAATGGGAAGAAGTGTTTTAGCTGGGGGACTGACTATGGCATTAATGATTTTACCTGTTATTGTAGTCTCATCAAAAGAAGCGATCCGTTCAATTCCTCAAGATCAATATGAAGCTGGATATGCTATGGGAGCGACAAAATGGCAAATAATTCGGACGGTTGTGCTCCCCGCAGCGACTCCGGGGATTTTAACGGGTGCCATTTTATCATTATCTCGCGCTATAGGGGAAACGGCTCCTTTGCTAATGATTGGTGCCATGACGTTTATTGCCTATGTCCCAGAATCTATATTTTCAAGCTTTACGGTGTTACCTATTCAAATATTTAGTTGGGCGAGCAGACCTCAAGCTGAATTTCAAGCAGTTGCCGCCGCAGGAAGTGTTGTCTTATTAATTATATTGATCGCAATGAATTCAATAGCGATAGGCATACGTAACAAATTTTCTAAACGCAATTAAAATGGAGGACTAAAATGAGTGATATAAATAGTATTCGACCGGTTTTTTCTGTGAAGGACTTCAATTTATGGTATGGAGATAAGCAAGTGCTTACAGATATTTCTTTGGAGATACCTGAAAAAAAAGTAACAGCAATCATTGGACCTTCTGGCTCCGGAAAATCAACCTTTATTAAAACGTTAAATCGCATGGTAGAATTGGCACCTTCTGTTAGGATGGAGGGAGGGATATACTATAAAGATAATAACATCTTTGATGACGCTCATACACAAGTTGAAGTCTTGCGTACAGAAGTTGGGATGGTATTTCAAAAACCGAATCCTTTCCCTAAATCTATCTATGATAATATTGCCTATGGTCCAAGCATTCATGGCATAAAAGACAAAAAAATCTTAGATCAAGTGGTAGAGAATAGTCTTAAAGGGGCCGCTTTGTGGGACGAAGTAAAAGATCGATTACAAGCAAATGCTTTCAGTCTTTCTGGTGGACAACAACAGCGACTTTGTATCGCTCGTGCATTAGCAGTTGAACCAGAAGTAATATTAATGGATGAACCAACGGCTTCTCTAGATCCTTTATCTACTGCAAAAATAGAGGACTTAGTGCATGACCTGAAAAAAGATTACAGTATTATAATCGTCACACATAATATGCAACAAGCTGCCCGTGTATCAGATAAAACAGCCTTTTTCTTAAACGGAGAATTGATTGAATTTGATGATACGGAAAGAATATTTTCAAACCCTAAGGATAAGCGAACAAATGATTATGTATCAGGGAAATTTGGGTAGTCTAAAAAACGCATAGAGATCAACCGTTCACTATTTCCAAAAAAAGGGAATCTTGAACAATGTACTAAACTATAATCCAAAAACGAGTATCTCGTTTTTGGATTGTTTTTATCCATTTTTTTTTTTGACTTATACAGCAAAAAAATATATAGTATTAATATAATATCTTTTGGGAATGAATGTCTCCCTGAGCACACTGCTTAAACCGCTTATTAAAGCTGATGACTTCTGCGCATAGGCCGCAGTCTGTCGTCAGTTTTTTTTAGGTGGACAAGAATTACATATGATAATTAGTTTTTATTAAAAATGGAGGTTGGATAAATAATGCTTTTGAGTATTGCTTTGATATTAATTGTTGGTTTTATATTAAGTTCAATTTTTATTCGGTTACGTTTACCAGGTTTATTAGGTCTCATTCTAACCGGTATTATTTTAGGTCCCTACTATTTAGATCTTCTAGATCCTAAGATATTGTCTATATCAACTGATATACGCCAAATTGCATTGATCGTTATTTTGTTTCGAGCAGGTTTGACTATGAATATTAGTGATTTAAAAAAGAATGGTCGTCCCGCTATTCTAATGACTTTCTTACCGGCTACATTTGAAATAATAATTGTAACACTATTAGCTCCAATATTCTTTGGGATCAGTACTTTAGAAGCCGCTATTCTAGGGGCTGTTTTAGGGGCTGTTTCTCCCGCAATTGTGGTTCCGCGAATGATTGGACTTATTGAAAGTGGCTATGGAAAAGCTAAAGGGATCCCTCAGATGATTTTAGCAGGAGCTTCTGTAGATGATGTTTTCGTCATTGTATTATTCACGTCATTTTTAGGAATGTTTCAAGGCAATGGATTTGACTTCTTTTCGTTGCTCTCTGTACCCTTGGCAATTTTCTTTGGTCTTCTGCTAGGAGTTCTAGTAGGATATATCATGGTTAAACTATTCAAGTATTTTCATATTCGTGATACCGTAAAAGTGTTATTGATTTTAAGTATCTGTTTCCTAATGGTTTCTCTAGAAGAAAGCTTAAAAGGCTTTTTTCCTATCTCAGGTCTATTAGGTGTTATGGCTTTAGGTGGTATTATATTGAAGCTATATCCAATTTTAGCTAAACGGATAAACACTAAATTCTCAAAAGTTTGGTTAGGTGCAGAAGTATTTTTATTTGTTTTGGTAGGATCAGTAACGGATATAACGGCGCTTAGTGAAGCAGGTGTGGCTGTTGTTCTATTGATCTTGATTTCTTTGGTTTTCCGTATGATAGCAGTCTTTTTAAGTGTATCTGGTACAAATCTAACATTTAAAGAAAAATTATTTACAGCTGGAGCTTACACACCAAAAGCGACAGTACAAGCCGCGATTGGTTCTCTTCCGCTTGCAATGGGAGTTCCAGCAGGTAGTCTTATTCTAACTGTCGCCGTTCTTGCTATCATTTTGACTGCTCCACTAGGTGCAACGTTTATAGATCTTTCTTATAAAAAACTCTTAGAAAAATAAAATAGTAAATAGTTGATGCTTTAATTTGGCTGGATTATATAATGAAGTTAGCCACTAAGGCTAAAATATAAAAACGCCATGTGAATTTCATGTTATATTGAAGTTACCACTAACTCTCAATAGACAGGATGAATTCACATGACGCACTCTAACGATAACACACCAGCACGTAAGGGGAAACACTTATCTTATTCAGAACGATCTCAAATTGCTATTTTGAAACAGGAAGATTATTCGAATCGTCATATTGCTATTGTCCTGAATCGAGTACCTCAAACAATCAATAATGAGATAAAGCGTGGAACAATTACTCAACTTAAACGTCAAAAGCAAAAGAGTAAGATTTATGATTATTTTATTAGAATTTATGATGCTGGTACCGGTCAGGCTGTTTATGACAAGCATCGTTTAAACTGTGGCCGTCGACCAAAATGGGCGGATACAGATGCCTTTATAGAGTGGGCCGATGATAAAATGTTGACTGATAAATGGTCACCTGATGTAGTGGTTGGCTTTGCTTTAAAGCATGAGCTGTTTGATCCCACAATTATCCCTTGTACCACGACACTTTATTACTGGATAGATAGAGAGATTATGAGAACGAAAAACCTCGACCTTCTAGAAAAGCTGTCTCGGAAACCGAAGGTATTATCTCTGAAGAAGCGTCCAAATAAGCGTATACTTGGACAATCAATTGACAACCGTCCAAAAGAAATTGATAATCGTAAAACCTTTGGTCACTGGGAAATCGATACTGTGATTGGCAACAAAATAAAGACAGATGCCGTATTACTCACTTTGGTTGAACGCCAAACACGCCTTGAAGTTATTATGAAAATAAATGGTAAAGATCAAGAATCTGTAAATCAAGCGATTCGTACTCTTCAAGCACGATCCAGAGAGGACTTTCCAACTTTTTTCAAAACGATTACCTCAGATAATGGTTCTGAATTCGCGGGACTAGATGAGGCTTTGAAAGACACTTTAGATGTTTATTTCAGCCACCCTTATGCTTCTTTTGAACGAGGAACGAGTGAGAATCAACATAAATTTATTCGTCGATTCATTCCTAAAGGGAAGCCTATCAGCCAATTCACTGAGACACAATGCCTGCGAATTCAACAATGGATGAATGATTATCCCAGAAAAATATTAGATTATAGGACCCCACATGACTGCTTTGTGAACGCACTTCGCCTAGAACGACAAACAGCTTAAAAGCCTTTTTCGGCATAACTTGAAAGCTGGGAAGATGACCGTAGACAGTTCGTCGATAAACTTGTGATATCTCAGTGTAGCACCAAGCCTTACAAAATGAATTAAGCTCTTTAATTTTCACATGAAATAATTCTTTAACAAGTGGCTAACTTAAACTTGAAATTTACAATGCTTTAATTTGTGAAAATAACTAGTGAATTTTATTAAACTTTAGACTAGATTTTTAAATTCGATTGGATTTTTTTGAACTGATAAAAATAAAATTTTACCGCTATTTAGAAGCGGTTCAAGACAAGAAAGAATAGATAATTTAATATAGTTAAAGAATCGTCAAGCTTTTCGATTCTTTTATGCTCCCTTTAAAGTCGAGACTGTGACTTTAAAGGGAGTTTTTTTATCTAAAGAGGATTAAAATAATTATTTTAAAAAAAGTAAAAGAAAGGGTTTACTTATCAAGAAAAAAGATTATAATTAACTTATGGATTCATTAGTATGAATTTTTTTAATAGGTATCAAAAGGGGGAGCAAAATGAAATTTTCAAAAGATTTCTTATTTGGAGCCGCGTCAGCTTCTTATCAAGTTGAAGGTGCATGGAACGAAGACGGTAAAGGAGTTTCAAACTGGGATGTATTTTCAAAGATAGATGGAAAAACCTATCAGGAAACAAATGGAGATGTTGCGGTAGATCACTACCATCGTTATAAAGAAGATATTGCTTTAATGGCTGAAATGGGACTGGAATCTTACCGATTCTCAATTTCTTGGACAAGGATTTATCCAAACGGTGATGGAGAATTAAATCAAAAAGGGTTAGATTTTTACAATAATGTCATCAATGAATGTTTAAAATACAATATTATTCCTTTCGTTACACTTTACCATTGGGATTTACCTCAAGAACTAGAAATAAATGGTGGCTGGACAAACGAAAGAACATTAAAAGCCTTTCAACAATATGCTGATACGTGTTTTAAAGCTTTTGGCGATCGCGTCAAACATTGGATTACATTTAATGAGACCGTTATCTTTTCTCGTCATGGCTACATTTTTGGAGCACACCCGCCAGGAATTTTAAATGATTTTAAAAACTACTATCAAGTTTTACACAATGTTTTCTTAACTCATGCCAAGGTTGTTTTGAATTTTAAGGATTCAGGTTATCAAGGCGATATTGGAATCACACATGTTTTTAGCCCAGCTTTTCCTGCAGATGATAAAGAATCGAGTAAAAAAGCAGCAGAGCATGCAAACATGTTTGATACATTCTTATACTATGACCCAATTTTAAAAGGAACTTATCCAGAATACGTATTGAATCAATTGAAAGAAAAAGGCTACGCTTTCGAATTGTCTCAAGAAGACCAAGAGATCCTATTGAAAGCAGCTCCACTGAATGACTTTATTGGAATCAACTATTATCAACCAATGCGTGTGATCGCAAACAATTCAAACACGTCAAGAGAAATAACTAGAGAATCTAGTACCGGCGGAGCTGGGGCTGTTTCTTACGACGGTGTTTACCAAACGGTTAAAGTACCCGATCATTCATATACTAAATGGGGTTGGGAGATCTCACCAGAAGCTTTATTAGATGGAATGCATTTATTGAAAAATGAATATGGTAATATTCCCATTTATATCACTGAGAATGGCCTAGGGGATGAAGATCCAATTGTTGAAGGAGAAATCAAGGATGCTGCTCGTATCGACTACATTGAAAAGCATCTGAAATTTGTAAAAAAAGGTATTTCAGAAGGCCTTAATATCAAAGGTTACTTTGCTTGGTCAGTTATTGATTTATTGAGTTGGTTAAATGGATACAAAAAGCAATATGGCTTTATTTATGTGGATCACAAAGATCATTTAAACCGTAAGAAAAAAGATTCATTTTATTGGTATCAAGAGGTGATTGCTACACGTGGAGAGAACTTATAAAGATTGCTAAAATAGAAATGAAAAATTTGGAGGAAAAAAAATGAATAAATTCAATGATCTTTTTAATAAAATGCTTGATCCATTTTTAAGATTAGTTAATACAAAAGCAATGATGGCCATCAAAGATGGATTCTTATTGACCATGCCCATTACCCTTGTAGGTTCCCTCTTTCTTTTAGTTGCTAATTTTCCAATCCCACAATGGGATACTTGGATGTCAAGTATATTCGGAAGTGATTGGTCTGCACCCTTAAATCAAGTAGCAGGTTCAACATTTGATATCTTAGCAATCGTTGCTGTATTAGGAATTTCTTACACGTATGCTAAAAATGAAAAAATTGATCCTATTAGTACAGCTATTTTATCACTTGTATCCTTCTTGATACTGACTGATTCATTTGTGACTACCGAAAGTGGCGAAATGATAACTGGAGTTATTCCTAAAGGTTGGACAGGCGGAAATGGTATCATTACTGCTATCATAGTAGCTATTATAGTAGCTAAGACATTTGCATTCTTTATTAACCGCGATATCAGAATAAAAATGCCTGAGACTGTACCTGCTGGTGTAGCAAATGCATTTTCTGCTATGATTCCAGGATTTGTTATTATGTTTGGTTCAATGGTCGTTTATACATTGACAAGCAGATTTACCGGAGCATCTTTAACGGCGCTTATCTTTAAACTGCTTCAAACACCTATTCAAAATGTTTCTGATACACTACCCGGTGGACTTTTCATTACGTTCTTAATGTCTATTCTTTTCTGGGCTGGTATTCATGGACCAAATATTGTTATGGGAATTATGGGACCTATCTTAACCGCTAACGCATTAGATAACCAAAAGATTCTTGATTCAGGGCAAGAACTTATCATTGGAGAAAATACAAAAATCATGACTGTTCAATTAATTGATGTATTTGCTAAATTTGGAGGACAAGGAATTACGATTGGATTGTTGATAGCAGCGTTATTGTTTGCTAAATCACAACGATTAAAGGAAATTTCTAAACTTTCTATTGTCCCTAGTCTTTTCAATATTAATGAACCTGTTATTTATGGTTTGCCAATCGTATTCAACCCAATCATGTTGATACCATTTATTCTAGTTCCTATAACAGCTGTTTTAATTACTTATGGAGCGATAATAACTGGCTTTATCCAACCCTTCACTGCAGTCCAAGTTCCTTGGACGACACCACCATTGATATCAGGCTTCCTGTTAAGTGGTTGGCAAGGATTGACCGTTCAATTAACAATTATCTTTGCATCTACTGGAATTTATTACCCATTCCTAATCAAACAAGACAAACAGTTCATGCTAGAAGAACTTGAAATAGCAGCAGAACTTGAAAACGAAAAAATTGATTTAAATGTAGCAAAAGAAAATACTTTATAAAAAAAAGGATTAAGTCAGTATTGGCTTAATCCTTTTCTTTTCGCTATAATAATGAGGTATAACAGCTAACATTTATTGAAATGAGGATAAAGAATGAGAAAATATAGACTGGTTGCTGATCAACTTTTAGAGGAAATCACACATGGAAAATACAAAAACGAACTTCGCTTACCGACAGAAGAAGAATTAATAGTAGCATACAACGTTAGTAAAAATACTTTGCGAAATGCTGTTGATGTATTGGTTGATAAGAGCATCCTTTATCGAGTCCAAGGTAGCGGTATTTATATTCGTAAACCGATTTATCCGGATACGATTACTATTAATTCGATCAAAGGATTTAAAGAAGAGTTTAAAAATAAAAAAATACATTCAAAAGTTATCAAATTGGAACAAGTAGAAGCAGATGCAGAAATAAGCCTTAAACTTCAATGTGAGATAGGAACGCCGGTTTATTTTGTTAATCGTATTCGCTATGTTGAAAATGAACCTTTTTCGATCGAGTATAGTTATTTCAATAAGAATATTATTCCTTATCTTGGAAAAGAAATTGCTGAAAAATCTATTTATAATTATATTGAGAACGATTTAAACTTATCTATTGGCTTTGCTGATAAATATATTTCGGTTGAAAAACTATCAAAAATAGACAGTAATCATCTTCAATTAAATGAATCAGACCCATCGATGGTTACTGAAGAGACCGTTTTTCTTTCAAATGGAAAGGTTTTTAACCATTCAAAAGTTATTCACAATTATAAATATGCTAAATTTTTCGCATTAGCAAAAAATCGGTGATCCAAATAGTAAAATAAGTTTCAACTAGAAAGTCATGGTTTTCTAAAATAGAAAAGAAGTGAATTAAAGAATAAGAGCGGGTCATCTATCTATGAAACCCCTCTTGTTTTTTGTGTCCTGATTTTATTTTGACAATTTTTTATCAATAGTACATACTAAGGGAATAGCTTTTTCTACTGGATAGATCAGGCAGGTCAATACATAAATGAAAGAAAGGAAGTAGGGGCATGTTTTTGTGCAATACTACAGGGGGCATCGCGTATTATCGTATGACTAATTTTACTTCAGCACTATAAAAAATTAGGAGTGTATAGAATGAAAAAATTGTCGATACGAGAAAGTTTTGCGTTACTGATTCTGTTATTAATGATGATTGGTGTCAGCATTATCAAATTTAAATTAGATCCACAAACACCCTTACTATTAGCTATCATGTTGCTGATTTTTTGGGGGAGATTCCATAAATATAGTTGGGATGAGATTCATGATGGTATCAAAAAAGGCGTTAAAACGGGTATCATACCAATGATCATCTTTATTCTGATTGGTGCGCTCATTTCCATTTGGATCGCAGCTGGGATCATTCCCTCCATGATGGTCATTGGGTTCAAACTATTGAATCCTAGCTTCTTTATTCCATCCGTCTTTTTGATTTGTGCCGTGGTGGGTACATCTATCGGTTCAGCATTTACCACTGTTTCTACAATTGGCTTAGCTTTCCTTGGAATGGGAACGGCTATGGGTTTTACACCTGGTTTAGTAGCAGGTGCGATTGTATCAGGAAGTGTTTTTGGCGATAAAATGTCACCATTATCAGATAGCACAAATTTGTCTGCAGCGGTTGCAGAAGTCGATCTGTTTAGACACATAAAAAATCTAATGTGGACAACGATTCCAAGTTTGATTTTATCTACTTTACTGTTTTTATTTTTTGGTATGAATAAAGAGCTTGCAACGACGAATCAAGTTGCTGGTTTAACAAAAGTTATAGAATCTAACTTTCAAGTGAATTGGTTAGCTGCAATTCCAATTATTTTCATTTTCATTTTTTCATGGAAACGAATCCCAGCTATCCCAACGTTGTTGATCAATATTGCCTTATCGATTGGATTATTAAAATTTAATTCGCCAACTGTTACACTTTCGCAAATTTCAAGTTACATTCAAGAAGGGTACGTTTCGACAACAGGCAATGAAATAATCGATGCTCTATTGTCAAGAGGTGGCGTGCAGAGTATGATGTGGTCCATTTCACTGATTATTCTAGCTCTTGCGCTTGGAGGGTTGCTGATGGAGTTCAATATCATTGATACCGTCATGTCTCCTATCTCTAATGCTCGTATGTCTGTTGGGAATTTAATTCTTGTTACAGCATTGTCTGCTATTGGAGTGAATGCCTTAGTCGGAGAGCAGTACTTAGCTATTGTTCTGCCAGGTAATGCATTTAAGAAAACATACAAACAAATGGGTCTATCGCCGTTAGCTCTTTCTCGCGTATTAGAAGACGCCGGTGCGGTTATTAACTCTATGATTCCCTGGGGTGTAAGTGGAGTGTTTATTTCTACAGCTCTAGGTGTCCCAACGTTGACTTACTTGCCATACGCTTTCTTTTGTCTACTTTGTCCTGTTTTAACGGTCATTAGCGGATTCACAAATATAGGGATCAAGAAGCTTGAACCCACAAATCTATAATGTTATAAAAGTCGAAAGTGCGATTGATATGCGCTTTCGACTTTTTGTTTCTCATTTTTTATAATAGCTCTTATTATAGATTAAGTCAGAAAACTTGACAGGGATCAATTTTTTAATCAGCAGTACCGGCTATACTGAAGGTACAAACAAATAGGAGGGGAATAATTATGATTAAAGCCGTATATCAATTAGAACCATTAACTTGTCCATCATGTATCAAGAAAATCGAGACTACTTTAAATAAAACAGCAGGTATCGAATCTGCTAAAGTGATGTTCAACTCTAGCAAAGTCAAAACAGAATTTGACGAAACAACTATCGAAGCCAGTAAAATTCAAGAAACGATTCAAAAATTAGGTTATCCAGTGTTAGATTCAAAAGTTTCTTGAGTTATTTTTGTAGAAATTGATGAAGATCAATTTTTAAATTACCAGTACCACTTATACTGAAGGTACAAACAAATAGGAGGGAAATAATTATGAGTAAAGCCGTATATCAATTAGAACCATTAACTTGTCCATCATGTATCAAGAAAATCGAGACTACTTTAAATAAAACAGCAGGTATCGAATCTGCTAAAGTGATGTTCAACTCTAGCAAAGTCAAAACAGAATTTGACGAAACAACTATCGAAGCCAGTAAAATTCAAGAAACGATTCAAAAATTAGGTTATCCAGTATTATCTTCTAAAGTATCTTAATGTCATTTAGCTATACAAAAATTAAAAAATAATCTGAATAAGGATTCCAACTTTCAGAAGTGGGAATCTTTTTTTTTGGAAAGCAGATGAAATGGAGTAGTCAAAAATGAAATTAATGTTAGGCATCATTGATCCTCATGCTATAGAAATAGGTTCATTCATTATCCATTGGTATGGCGTTATTATTGCTGCAGCAATGTATTTATCTATTCATTTAAGTACAAGAGAAGCAAATAAAAAAGGACTTAAAGAAGATACAGTCGTCGACATGGCATTATGGGCTATTCCGATTGGTTTTATAGGCGCTCGTCTTTATTATGTCTTATTTGAATTGGACTATTACCTGCAAAAACCAGCAGAAATTTTAGCTATTTGGAATGGCGGGATCGCTATTTACGGAGGATTGATTGCAGGTGGCCTTACCCTATACTGGTATGCAAAGAAAAAGGAAATCTCTTTAGCCCTATTGTTGGATGTTTTGGCACCAAATGTGTTATTAGCTCAGTCTATCGGTCGCTGGGGAAACTTCATGAATCAGGAAGCACATGGTGGGCCTGTCAGTCGTCCATTTTTGGAAAAACTTTATTTACCGGAATTTATCATTGACCAAATGAATATTAACGGTACCTACTACCATCCAACATTTTTGTATGAGTCTTTGTGGAGTCTGTTAGGCTTTGTCATTATTGTTATTTTAAGAAATCGTAAAAATATATTGCGTCAAGGAGAATTAGCACTAAGTTATGTGTTTTGGTACTCGGTAGGGCGATTCTTTATTGAAGGTATGAGAACAGATAGTTTATGGATCGGCGATTTCATGCGTATTTCGCAAGTGTTATCACTTATTCTATTTGTTGGAGCCATCCTTATATGGTATCTCCGTAGGCAGGATTACCTTCCAATCCCGTATTATACTGAGGGGGAGAGCAGCAAAATAAAAGGAATAAAACTAAATCAATAAACGTAAAAAAGAATCCGGCTAAGTAAAATATACCGGATTCTTTTTTATTGATAAGGATCAAGTTTAATCGTAAAGGAATCCTTTAGAGTAAAACATATAAGTAGATTATCTTTTGGAGGAGGTTAAAATAAATGAAAAATAAACTAATTTTTATTATCGAAATAATTGGAATAATTAGTGGGTTTACAGCGATATTTTATCCATCCCTTGGACTAGCACTGCTAGCCATATTGACAGGAATTCTAAGCCTGTTCTACTCTAAAAAAAGAAATGGGCATTCATAATATTGTCTTGGGTATTTTAGCTAGTGCAATAATCTTTATATGAAAAAGGTTAAAAGGAATTAAAATTTAAATATCAGATCAAATTAGCTTAAAATTTGATTTTTTATTCTAAGTTCCCCAAACTAAGGCTCGTTGCGGATACTCAAATTGACAAACGTCTCTGAGTTGTACGAACTAAGGCTAATTAAGG
>NZ_JAGGRF010000004.1:57716-249492 GCF_018612935.1 Carnobacterium sp. ISL-102
AGCGACTCTGAGTTGCACGAATTAAGACTAATTAAGGTTACTCAAATGATGATCTATTTTGAGTTGAGATCCATTTTTTTCTCACTGTCAAATCGAATTATTTTCAAAGCAGTGGTGGCTTATTAGAATAGAGTACGATAAATAACACGGAAATTTATGTAGCTTTTGTCTATGTAGCGGCAATTTTCCTCTTAAAAGAGACAGTTTTAAAACTCATCCTAGTTTTTAACCGTTTCTCAAGCTGCAAGATAAAGCCAGAAGAAGCCACAGTAATATTATTAAATAAAAAATAGCCTGCTTATAGTGGGGCCTTATAGCTGTAACAGGCTACTTTGATTAAATATAGATGCAAAAGAAAATACTCAACTTTACTCGAAGAATATAGATGGAGTGGTATACTTAGCTTAATTGCTATAGATAATGATTTCAAGAAAGTATCTTTTTGGAGGGAATAAAATGGATAAAGATAATATGCACCATCACCATACGGGTAAATCGCATAAATCGTGCGTGTCGTTAGTCCCAATTTTTAATCATTTAGAGGATGAGCAGTTAGACGAAATTATGGGAGCCACACAATCCGTTTCATATAAAAAAAATGAACTTATTTATCATGCTGGAGATGAATCCGACTCTCTTTATATTATTAATAAAGGAAAAGTAAGGATCTATAGATTAGCGGAGTCCGGAAAAGAACAGTTGGTCCGCATTTTAAATCCCGGCGATTTTACCGGTGAAATGGCATTGTTTTCTGAATCTACACATGAATCATATGCTGAAGCAATGGTGAATACAAAAATCTGCCTGATCAAACGTTCAGATCTACAAGAATTTTTAGTGAAATATCCTTCTGTCTCTCTAAAAGTAATTGCTGAATTTTCAAATCGACTTGAGGCATCTGAGAAGCAAACAACTCGTTTTTCAACAGAAAAAGTCGAAACGCGCATTGCTTTATATTTAGCAGAAAGTCTCGATCAAGAAGGTGCTGGAACAATTGAATTTACTTTATCTATGAGTAAAAAAGATTTAGCTTCTTATTTAGGAACCACTCCTGAAACGATCAGCCGAAAATTCAATGATTTAGAGGAGCGAGGTTATATCAAACAAATCACTCATAAACGGATTAAAGTAATTGATTTAGATGGTTTGTTATTGGTTTAAGCAAATCATGGCAGTTCGTTTGTTTTATTCAGAAGCGGATTTAGTTACAGGAAATTCTTTTTTATACTTGGTAAAAATATAAGCCGTAAGCCAAGCTGTAACAGGAATAACCAGAATTGCACCTGTTCCGATACAGAAAATCGAAATAACTTCCGAACTAAATACTTTAGAATTGATTACTTCACCAAGTGAGTAGGATAGATCGTTAAACCATAATAATAAAGCTAGATATCCGCCAATAAAGGCAAAATACAGCGTGTTTGTAGTCGTACTTAAAATATCTTTACCTACATTCATGCCAGATTTAAAGAGATTGGATCGACTTAGTTTAGGATTGTGTAACCATATCTCATTCATTGCAGAGGCAATAGAAATAGCAGTATCTGTAATGGCACCAATAGATCCCATAATGATCGTACTAATCGCGATCTTAAGGAAATCTATTCCTACATAAAGGTTGAAGAAACTAAGTTCTTCTATCTCTTCTATCCCAAATCCCTGTATGTTAGCTTTTTCAACGATAAAGAAGATGACAATTACTAAAAAAAGTAATGTGATCATTGTAGAAATGAAAGCAATAATTGATTTAAGGTTGATTGTATTTATATAAAATAAATTAATACAACTAATGATGATACAGGCAATCAAGGTTAGAAAAATCGGATCACTTATTCCTTTAGCAATCAACAGTATAGTCAAAAGTGTAATACCAAAGTTTAAAAAAAGAGCGATAAACGATTTTGTGCCTTTTTCGCCACTGATGGACTTCATCAGTACGAATAAAATAATTGATAAAAGAACTAATACATTCATTTAATTGTGCTCCTTTTATGAATAAAATAAAGCGCCGTGTGGATACTTATTGGAATAGTCAGCACGATCCCGATGCTTCCAACAAGTGCTCTAGTCAATTCTAAGGATAAATTCATCGATAAAGTGTAACCCCATGTTGAACCGTTTTTTAAATAAAGCAGAATCATAGGAATACCGCCGCTAACATAGGCAAAAAACAACACATTCGTCATTGTCCCCATGATATCTTTGCCTATTTCATTTCCTGATACTTTTAGATTTTTTAAGGAAATAGCGTTGTTCTTATCATGCAGCTCATATAGTGAAGAAGTTATTGTGATCGCAATATCCATTACTGCACCTAAAGAACCAATTAAGATACTGGCTAAGAATACTTTTTGTGGCGATCTTGTGATAAATGCCATTTCTTCATATCTTAGACCTTGTTCTGCTGTCAGCCACATTGCAATATAGGCGATTAGAAGAGCGGAAAAAGTACCAATTAAGGTTGCTAAGACAGCGACAAGGGTTTTCTCGTTTTTTCCATTAACTAATAATAAAGATGTTACAGTGAAAAAAACAGCTAATCCGCTAGAGATAAGCAATAAACTGGCTCGTTCTGAGTTGATATAACTGTTTAAAGCGAGGTACAATACAAGTATATTGATTGTTAAACTGATCAATGAAAACAAGCCGTTCTTTTTCCCGACAAGTAAGACAGTTAGTATAAATAGCCATGCTGCAGCTAAAACATATTTGTCTCGTTTTGGTCCATCAACAGTTCCTGCTAACTGAACGTTATCGCTGCTTTGAATGGAAACAAATAGTTCGTCGCCAACTTGATAATGTTGGTCGAAGGCTCCGGATGAGGAGTAAGTGTTTTCTAATGAAATCAATTGATCTTTTTGCGTTCCATTTTTGATTTTTCCAACTAGCGTTTGATAAAATAACTCATCTTTATTCGTTGCGTCATCAATGCTCTTTTTTTCTTTAAGTGTTACGGTTACAACTTCTGCTATCGGTTGGTCATATAGGTTAAAGTTATTTTGAATAAATAACATAGATGCAACTATACATAGCAAGGTAAAGCCATATAATAAGACTCTTTTTTTCTTCCTGTTGTTGTTCAAATAATTACCTCCATTATTCAACTGAATACAATAAATCAGCATATCTACTATAACATAAATTTTTTTGACTAGCGGAACAGGATTATAGATTTAAATGCTTTGAAAAAAGTATTAGGAGGGAAAAAATGAATGAATCAATAAAAAGTATCCTTTTTGGAAAAATAAATGCGAAACAAGACCATATGATTGAAATACGTCATCAGTTGCATGAAAACCCTGAATTATCTTTCCAAGAAGAACAAACTGCAGCTTATATTGCGGATTTCTATAAAAGCAAAGACTGTGATGTACGTACTAATGTAGGTGGACGAGGGATAGTTGTGACGATTGATTCTGGTAAACTTGGGAAAACGATTGCGATCCGTGCTGATTTCGATGCATTGCCGATCCAAGAAGAATCTGATGTTGCTTTTCAATCAAAAAACCCCGGAGTGATGCATGCTTGTGGACATGATGCACATACAGCATACATGTTGATTTTAGCAGAGTCTTTGATTGAGATAAAAGATACATTAACAGGGAAAATCGTTATTTTACATCAACATGCTGAAGAAATGCCGCCTGGTGGTGCGATTCAAATGATTGAAGATCACGCATTAGATGGTGTTGATAATGTTTTCGGTATTCATGTGATGTCTCAAATGGAAACAGGTAAACTATTTTATCGTCCTGGAAACATCCAAACGGGCCGTGCAAATTTTCATATCAAAATCCAAGGAGTCGGTGGACATGGTTCTTCTCCACATAAAGCAAATGATGCAATTGTAGCCGCAAGTTACTTTGTTGTTGCAGCGCAATCAATAGTGAGTCGCCGTTTAAACCCATTCGATGTTGGTTCAATAACGATTGGTAACTTTGATGGCCGCGGATCATTCAACGTTATTAAGGATTCAGTCTTTTTAGAAGGCGATGTACGTTCAATGTCTGAAGAGGTTCGGATGATCATTGAAAAAGAGATCCGTGCTAAATTAGATGGTATAGCAGCTATGTTTGATGTTACTTATGAACTGAAATATGAAAATGACTATCCTGTTCTATATAATGAACCTGGTTTAACAGAAGAAACAATCAGTAAATTGAAACAAACAACCATTCCTGAATTAAAAGGAATCGAATTGTGTGATGCACAACCTCCATCAGAAGATTTTGCGTATTATGCAAAAGAACGCCCAAGTATGTTCTTTTATATTGGTGCTGCCCCTGAAGAAGGCGAAGCTTATCCGCATCATCACCCCAAATTTAAAATTAATGAATCAATTTTGATCGTTGCTGCCAAAACAATGGGTTCGATTGTAGTGGATTATCTAATAAAAGAAAAATAACTTTTAAAGTAAATTTGGCATAGTGTTTGGAGTATATAAATTGTTCAGCATCAAGCGAAACAGCAGAATCTTTAGCAGGGGGTAGAAAAGATGTCAGAAAGAGAGCGAATGTTAGCAGGAAGATTGTATCTGGCTCAAGGTGAAGAATTGAAAGCTATAAGAAAAAAAGGACAACAACTGGTTCGATTATTTAATGCTACTACTGAAGAAGAAAAACCGTACCGTACGCAATTGTTAATGGAAATCTTCGGTAAAGTAGCAGGTGAAATCTACATTGAACCAACTTTACGGTTAGACTATGGGCAAAATATTACTATCGGAAAGCATTTTTATGCTAATTTTGATTGTATTATGCTAGATATTGCTGCAATTACGATTGGAGACAATGTTATGTTTGGACCGCGAGTGTGTCTCTACACGGCAGGACATCCCATTGATGTGACAGTTCGCAATAGTGGATTAGAATTCGGCATGCCAATTACAATTGGGAACAATGTCTGGGTTGGTGGAAGTGCTGTAGTGAATCCTGGTGTCACCATAGGAGATAACGCTGTTATTGGATCTGGATCTGTGGTTACTAAGGATATTCCGGCGAATACGATAGCAGCTGGTAATCCATGCCGTGTCATTCGAGAAATCACCCAAGCAGACAAAATAAAGTGGGAAAAACAGCAAGCGGCCTATTGGGCAGAAGTTGCCATTGAACAGGACGCTGAAATTAAGGGAGGTACTATCAGATGAAAATTTCACATGTAGCATTATGGTCTAAGGATATTGAGCGTATGCGTCAATTTTATGAAACCTACTTTAACGCACAAGCGGGAGAACGTTATGAGAATACAAATCGTGGATTTGCCAGCTATTTTTTAACGTTTCCTAGAGCAGAAACGAAATTAGAATTGATGCAGCAGCCTACAATTACCTATCAACCGGAAGAAACACCATTAGGATGGGCACACTTAGCTATCAGTGTTGGAAGTGAAAAAGAAGTAAATAACTTAACGACCATCATTGCAGACGAGGGGCATACGATTGTCGGACAGCCTCGTTGGACTGGAGACGGTTACTATGAAAGCGTTGTAGCCGATCCAGAAGGCAATTGGATAGAAATTACGATCTGAAAAGTACATGCAAGCTTCCTGTGTTGAATTTTAGATTGCCAAAATCCTTAAGTGAGCAAATGTAAAAAAAGGAGAACAGATAAAAATCTGTCCTCCTTTTTTTGCGGGGTCAATAGTTGTTAGTGTTGATAGGACGAATAAACGAGTTTAGTTGAATTTCTGGAAAAACAGGAAATGCTTGCAATCAATATAAAAGATCCAACCCTTTATATGAAAATACATTTATTCCAGAAGAAATTCATTTTGAAATACCAACATCACTTGGTAAATATATTTTTGTTAAGGGTTGCTGATTAAACAGATGTTAAATAAGGCTCTATTTGACTAATAAAGTAGGTGAATTGATTAAATGAGCACCAAAATAAGCTACCGTTTGACTAACAAAGTAGGTTTATTGATTAAATGAGCACCAAAACAAGTTTCCATGTGACTAACAAAGCAGGTTTTTTGATATAAGACGACGGTTTTAATTGATCTATATATAAATGACCTTTTTCATAATTGTATTTCTCCTATCTGTTAATACCTTTAGCATAATAAATAAGGGAGTAAAAAAAGAAACCTTCCTAATTATGAGGAAGATTCTATATTTATAAAGATAAATATCAATTATGGAAAATCTAATAATTTTATTTTTCCATATGAGATTTCTTTAATGATTTTTTCTTTTTCTAACCGAGCAAACTCTCGGCTTAATGATTCTGAAGTCGTTCCTAGATAAGAAGCTAGATTTTTTTTAGCCATCTTTAATTCAACAATTGGTTCTATCTCTTTGGGGTCGGCTAAACTAATTAAAAAATGCAATAATCTATCTTTAACAGTTTCGGTAGTAGCCCAAGCGGTCTGTTGCTCAGAGGTCGCTAATCTTTTTGCAATCGTAGCTAACATTTCGACTGATATAGAAGGGTATTGTAGGAGCAACTCACGAAAATCTGAATGCTTAATGGCACAAACGAAACAATCGCTTAATGCTTCTGAAAAAGCTTCATAGATGCCTTCTTTAAATAAAGCTAATTCTCCGGTAAATTCTCCTGGAGTTACAATACGTATCAGCTGCTCTTTTCCTGTATCGGCTAATCGATATATTCGGGTAGTTCCACTTTTTAGTACATAAAGGGAGTCAGCTATCTGTCCTGGGCGGTAAAGCGTTTCACCTCGAAGGAAGTGTTTGTGTTGGATCAATGGATGTATTTTTTCTTTTTGTTCGGCTGTAAGTGATTGAAATAAGGGAATAGCATCTATGCAATGATGTTCTGTTTTTCCGCATATAAACGTCTGATGATCAGATTTTAAATATTTTTTTTTCATCTCATGAGCTCCTCAATAATTCTTCACAATACGCCTATAGTGTACCAGTAATTTATATATTAGAAAAGAGAACGTTATCTTTTATAAAAAATTGTACTTGATTTAAATCAAGTAAATCGGAAAAAGAATACGGTATAGTTAATTTATTAAATGCAATGTATTTAATATTGTGCATAGTTGAACAAAGGAGTGTAAAAAATGAGTATAAAATTAACACAGTCTCAAGTAATGTTACATCAAATGGTTACAGATTTTGCTGATAAAGAAGTAAAACCACTGGATATGTTGATTGATAAACAAAGAGATTTCCCTAAAAAATTATGGGATGACCTTGTGAACACAGGCTTTTTAGGTTTAGTTTTGCCAGAAGAGTATGGTGGTGCCGGATTTGACACGATTGCTAGTTCTCAAACTATCTATGATTTAGCTAGTCGGAATGCAAGTGTTGCTTTTACCTTAGAAGGTCATTATAAAACAGTTGATCAAGTGCTAAAATATGCAACACCTGCATTAAAAGAAACATATTTGCCTCAAGCAAATCACCGAATCTTTGGTTTCGCTTCAACAGAACCACAAGGTGGATCTAATGTAATGGGACATACCGCAAAGGCAGTAAAAGAGGGAAATAAGTGGATTTTAAACGGTAACAAAACGATGATTACAAATGGTGGATTGGCACAAGTATACTGTGTACTTCTTAAAACAGCTCCAATGGAATTATCTTGCTTCCTTGTGGATGAAGATATGAATGGATTTAAACATGGAAAAAGAGAAGAATTTATTGGAATGAATGGTACACCGGTAGGCGAGATTTTCTTGGAAGACGTTGTTGTCAGTGAAGAACACTTGCTTGGTAAAATAGGACAAGGTGTGGAGATAGGGGATAATGCTCACTACGATGCTCGCATTCTAATGGGAGCGATTGCAGCTGGTATCACCCAACATGCTTTAACTATTGCGGTTGATTACGCAAAAAAACGCGAAGCAATCGATACGCCTATTATTCAATTACATTCTATTCAAACAAAAATTACAGAAATCGCTATTGCAAAAGAAAATACACAGTTGCTTTACCAAGAAGCTGCTAAGTTAAAAGAAGCTGGTAAATCTTATGCTAAAGTGGCCACTATGGCAAAATCATATGGTAGTCGTGCCGCAGTAACTGCCGCTGACCATGCATTACAAGTATTAGGTGCATATGGTTACAGTAAAGAATATCCAGTTGAACATTTGATTCGTGATGCTCGTGCTTTACAACTTGCCGAAGGATCGTTAGAAAAAATGATGATTGAAATAGCTAAAGAAGTTGTAAACGAGGGAGAGGAATGAGTTCAATGGGCTTAAAAATTGTAGTATGTATTAAACAAGTACCTGTTTCTAATAACTTGAAAATTGACCCAATTACTAAAAACTTAATTCGTTCTGGAGAATCTGGGATCATGAATCCCTTTGATAAGAACGCCATTGAAGCAGCTCTACGTTTAAAGGATAAATGGGGTGGAGAAATCACTCTATTGTCTATGGGACCTCCTGACTTCGAAATGACGTTACGACAAGGTTTAGCTATGGGATGTGATGATGCGATACTTTTAAGTTCTCGTCAATTTGGTGGAGCGGACACTTTAGCAACAGGATATGTTCTGTCACAAGCTATAAAAGAACTAGGAGATGTAGATCTAGTATTATTTGGTCGCCAATCAGTTGACGCAGACACTAGTCAAGTTGGACCCATTGTATCTGAATTTTTAGATTGGCCGCAGATCACCTTTGTTAGTGATCTGCATAGCTATTCTAAACAAGCTATGACTGCAACTCGATTATTAGAAAATATGCAACAAAAAATTGAATTCCAATTACCAGCAGTAGTAACTGTTCGCAGCGAAATGAACGAACCACGTTACCCAACACCGCGTAATATTCAACAGAGTTACAAAAAAGATATTCGTATTTGGGATGAAAAGAGTTTCCAAGTTGATCCCAATAGAATTGGTCTGAAAGGTTCTCCAACATTCGTACGTAGTGTTTGGGCACCCGAAAAAGAAGCGAAAGCTACGAAGTTTCTTAAAGGAACAGCAGATGAAGCAATTCGTGAATTACTAATACAATTGAGAGCCAATAATTTACTTTAAAAGAGGTGGAAAAAAATGACTAATCAAGAAATTTGGGTATACGCAGAGAAACATTTAGGAATCATCCAACCGGTTACCTATCAATTAATAACTAAAGCAAATGCAATTGCAAATGGTAAAAAAGTTGTTGTTATCCTATTTGAAGCAACAGATAATAATCTTGAAGATACTATTAAAGAGTACGGTCCCGATGAAATCGTTGTGGTAAAAGATGATCGGCTGAAAGATGCAGCTGATTCTGAGATTGCTTTCTTAATGGCAGAATTAGCCAGTCGTCGCCAACCAAATAGTATTCTTTTTGGAGCTACAGTTGTTGGACGTTCAATCGCACCTCGACTGCAAGCAAAACTAAATACAGGTTTGACTTCGGATTGTTTAAACTTGTCATTTGATGGGGATTTATTAGTACAAACAAAACCATCTTATGGGGATAACATCATGTGTGAGATCATCTGTCCTGACCATCGCCCACAAATGGCTTCTGTAAGACCAAATACTTTTGAATCTATTAAAGTCAGCAACAAGTCAGTCATGGTTACTGAAGTAATTGATTTACCTTTTAAAGTAGCAGACCGCATAAAAATCATGGAAGAGACTCCTTTACTTTCTAAAAGTGACAGCATTGCAAGTGCTGATCGCGTAATTGCACTAGGACGAGGTGCTGTGGACGATAACGTAATTGCCATGGCCGAAGAACTCGCTCGTAAGTTAGGATCAAAAATTGGAGTGACCCGTCCTTTGACAGATCATCCTAAATTTAGTGGTGATGATCAAATTGGACAATCTGGTAATACCATCGCACCTAAATTATTGATCAATTTAGGTATACATGGGGCTGTACAATATACAACAGGAATTGAGAATGCAGAACTTGTGATCTCTGTAGACAAGGATCCAGAAGCACCTATCTTTAAGCATTCAGATTACAGTTATGTTGGAGATTCGGCTGACTTTTTGAAAGGATTTTTAAAAGTCGTTCAGTAAGGATAGATCCCAGTAGAGAAATTAAAAAATAAGGAACACTTGTGTATGAATATAAAGAGCTGAATTAGAAAGAAATTTCAATATATAGCGACAAAACCTAGATAATCAACGATAAATTCATACCGATACATATTTTTTGTATCGGTGTGAATTTATTTTTTTGCGGTCATGATATAGATCAAAAAAAGGGTCTTTAATTAAACAAATCATCATCTATTCAAAGAGATGATCCAAATATAGGCTTGCTAAATTTTATTCTCATGCTAGTCAATTAGATGCTTAACATAAAGCCTGACGTTTGGAGTTCACATCAGTTGTTTTGATAATGAATCCTCTCGTTTATTTGAATAAAAAAAACAGTATAGTATAATAAAAATATAAGAATTTTAGCGATCAAAGTAGCAATAATTCAGCAATTATAGCGACGATAAGCATACTAGCAAGATAAAAGTTGAACAATTGGTCTAGTTAATTGAATTAGAGGTGGGGGCTAATAAAATGGAAAAAGATGCAGAAACTCCTAAGAATCGTGGTGGACAATACATCAAGAGTATTGTTTATGGGGGATTAGATGGTATTATTACAACTTTTGCTGTGGTAGCTGGAAGTCTTGGCGGAGAATTATCTTTTAGAGTTGTTTTGATTTTAGGTTTTTCAAATTTATTGGCCGATGGCTTTTCAATGGCGGTGGGAGATTTTCTTTCAACAAAATCACAAAATGAGTATGAAAAAAATATACGGTATAAAAAGCAGGTAGATATAACGCAACACCCTGAACAGGAAAAAGGACAGCTGACGAATTCTCTTGTCGAACAAGGAATCAATGAGAATGATGCTAACTTATTAGCAGCCACACTTGCCAAGTATGAAAAACCATTTGTAAACCAGATGATGAAATTGGAATACGGCTCTAATACTACAGAAGGTTCACCGGTAAAAAATGCAGTAGTGACTTTTTTGTCTTTTAGTATCTTTGGTGTAGTCCCACTTTTGATTTATGTATTAGCGATGTATATACCAAGCTTATTGGATAATAGTTTTTTTATTGCATCTATCCTTACTGGAATGACATTGTTTAGTTTAGGAGCGATGAAATCCAAAGTTATTCATACTAATTGGCTGAGATCAGGTTTCGAAATGTTACTAGTGGGCGGTCTGGCTGCTTTAGTTGCTTATGTTGTTGGTGCTTTTTTAGGAAGTATTTGATAAAGGAATCGAATATAGAATTTATTAGAAAATCATGCTTTAGACTGATACATTGTAGCGAAAATGAAGTTATACTAACTGTATCCAAATTGAATGGAGGTCATGTAAAGATGAAGTTGAAAACAAAACAAGCCAAGACCCCAATGGCGCAAGTGAAATCGCTGATCCTTTCTCTATTTAATACAAAAACAAGCGGGAAAAAGAAACTAATAGTAGCGGGAATCATTCTATATATTATTAGTCCCATCGATTTTGTCCCTGACTTCATCCCTGTAGTTGGATATGCAGATGACGTTATCTTACCGATTCTTTTCCTAGTTGCTAATAAGCTGCTTTCAGATGATACACAAATGAATTCTACTCAAGTAAGAAAAGAAGCTGAAAAAGTGTAACCATATGTTAAACAAAAAAGAACTTCTAAATATTAGGAGTTCTTTTTTTTGAAATTGATTTTATTTTCTCTTTTTAAAAATTTGTTATATATGTTCTACAACAAATGGTGTGGATGCTTCAAAAAAATTTCTTCTGGAATGGACGGGTTTGCTTGTGGAGAGCCAAGGGAACGCCTGAAGCCTAAAAGAATGTCTTCCGGCTTTCAAGCTTCAAACACACCGTAATCGCTGAAGCGCCAACGTTGTGTAATTCTCATTGAATCCTCTACATGGCTACAAGCAACCCTATTCCTCCATGAATTTTGGGTAAGCAATGCAATTAGATTAAGTATATCAACACCAAAAATTATACAGCCGTTATATATGGAAACGGTTGCTTTATTGAGCTGTTTTTAGTACGCTTTTCATGAAGCCATACAGTGCTTTTTTTAAACCACTATAGAATGGGTAATTTAGAATGAAAGGAAGTTTAAAAAATGAATAATTTTAAAGCATTATGGGCTGATGTAAATGAGGCAGGAGAAGTTGTAACAGAAGTAAAAGTGTTGTCAAAAAATGATTTGCCACCGGGAGAAGTACTTATCAAAGTACATTATTCTAGTGTGAATTACAAAGATGCACTTGCAGCGACAAATAGTAAAAGTGGAGTTATCCGCTCTTATCCAATCGTTTTGGGGATCGATCTGAGTGGTGAAGTAGTAGAATCTACAACAGAAGATCATTCAATCGGCGAGAGTGTCATTGTGACGAGTTACGGTCTGGGAATAACTCATTTTGGTGGATTTAGTGAATATGCTCGTGTTCCAAAAGAATGGGTAGTGAAGTTGCCGCAAGGTCTAAGTTTAAAAGAAGCAATGATCATCGGAACAGCTGGTTTTACAGCTGGACAATCTGTTCAGACTTTAGCAAAAATGGGTTTAGAAAAAAATAAGCTTCCCGTCCTTGTACGAGGTGCTACTGGAGGAGTCGGCAGTATGGCTATTCAAATGCTTTCTAAATTGGGTTATCCTGTTGAAGCTGAATCGCGTAAAAAAATAGTCCAACAGGATTATTTAATGGCTATTGGTGCAAATAGTGTCATTCACCCAGATGAGGCGCATTTAGAAAAACGAAAGCCATTAGCTAAACAAAGATGGCAGGCAGTAATCGACCCGGTTGGAGGAGAGTACCTTTCCGATTACCTTGCTCAACTTGCTCTAAATGGTGGAGTTGCACTAAGTGGAAATGCAGGAGGAGCAAAGTTTGAAGCTACTGTGTTGCCGTTTATTTTAAGAGGGATCGGTATCTATGGAATCAATTCAGCTGATTTTGAGTTGACCAAACGAAAGGGACTGTGGAATCGTCTTGCAACGGATATGAAACCAGAACAACTGGAGCGTATGATCGATCATCAAGTCACACTCGAAGAATTGTCAGAATCTTTTTCTAAAATTATAGCAGGTAAAATGACAGGAAGAACTTTAGTTGAAATAATAGCATAGAATACATCCTATTTTTGATCCTAAGGACAATAAAAATAGTGTTGCTGAGTTTTTTTACTCACCAACACTATTTTTTTTAGCCCAAATAATAAGCCTCTTATATAGTTCTGTTAACTGGGACAATTCATTTCACTTAGCTTTTAGTTTATGCTTCTTTCTTTTTGATAACCATGAAAATGATTACACCAGCAGTAACAAGCATAGCTACAAGAATTGGTGCACTACTTTCAAGTCCTGTTTTTGCAACTGTTGTTTCTTCTATATCAACTTCTTGTAACGTAAAGTCTGAAGGAACTAAAACAGTATCAATAACATGGACAACACCGTTTGTTGCTTCAATATCAGTTTGAGTAATCATAGATTTATTGACCATTGGATCTCCTGAAAGATCAAACATCAACTCTTCGCCATTTACAGTTGGTGCTGTCATTCCATCTGTTAAATCAGAAGCCAAAACTTTTCCAGAAACAACATGATAGGTAAGAACTTTTGCCAAGTCAGGTTGTGCCAGCAATTCTTCTGCTGTAATATCTAATTCCGTTAACAGCTTTTCAAATGCTGCATTAGTTGGTGCAAATACAGTAAATGGGCCATCTCCTTGAAGTGTTTCAACTAGTTCAGCTTTTTGAAGAGCAGACACAAGGATACTGAAATCAGGGTTACCTAGAGCGACACCGACTACGTCATCTGTAACATGATTTTCTGCATTAGCAGTTGCGGCAAAAATTGGCGATAGTAACAGCAGAGTGACAAGGGAAAATGCAATCTTCGAAAACTTCTTCATTTCTATCCATCTCCTTTGTGACAAAGTTATATTTTGTTATCTCTGTCTACATAAGTTATAATATCATCATAATGTAAACGTTGTCAAAAGATAACTCCGAGGAAAAATAAAATGGAGGTATGTATATGAAAAAAAAATATTGGGTAGCGATTTTATCAGGTTTGCTAGTGGTACAGAGTGCTTATTATTACAACATGGTAACGGCTCAACGCAAAGAGGTCAAAGTTCCAGAGAGTGTTTTAGTTCAATCAACGCCTAAAGAAAATGGGGTCCCAAAAGAAGTTGCACCTACTACAAAAATAGATACCGAAAAAAACATTGCAGAAGAAATGGTGTTTGAAAAAAATACCGCAACAGATCATTATCTGCTTAATTCTGATTATGTTGGTTGGTTAAATATAGGTAATACCGTTATTGATTATCCTGTTGTACGTGGAACAGATAATGACTTTTATTTGAAGCATAATTTTTACAAAGAAGAAGACGTTTTAGGAGCAATCTTTATGGATTATCGAAACGTCGGTATGGGCATAGATAAACACACCATTATTTATGGGCATTACGCTAAATACGGCCAAATGTTCAAGGATTTAGATCAATATCTATCAGAAGATTTTTTAACTAACAATTCTGAATTTATTTTTACCGATGCCTTCACAGAACGAACCTATAAAATTTTTTCCGTGCACCCGTCTGATGCTGATCCTAAATTCCTCGATGTGTCCTTTAAAGATAATGAATTCCCTGATTTTGTTGACACCTTAAAAAATGAATCTATTTTCCTAACCGATACTCCTGTTTCCCCAGAAGATAAGATCTTAACTCTGGTTACTTGTAATTACGATGTTAATGACGGACGACTTTTTATTCATGCCGTTGAAATAACGGAATAGCACAAAAGTTATTGTCTATTGACTGGCTGTTTTTATTTAAGAAAATAGTTAGTCTTACAAATTTTTATAATGTTATGAAAGAGATGCTTAACTTGAAGTGTTTCCGCTTGAAATACCTTTTGATCTGTGGCATAATATTAAATAACTTACAAAATGTAAGTGAACGAATAATCCTAAGTTCTTATACAAAAGATGGTTTAAATTTTTTAGGTCGATTGAATAAATCTATCTGTCTAACTAAATTGAAAGTAATAGTTAGAATAAAGTGGGGGATTTATATGGAAGAAAAAATATACCAATTAAGTCTTAGCAGCTATTTAGATGGTGAGCGGATCCTATTAAGGCCTATGACGTTGGAAGATGCAGCAGATATGTATGAATACGCTTCTGATGACGAAACTGTTAGATTTGTTTTTGAAAAACATAAAGATTTAGCAGAAACGGGAAAAAATATTGCGAATCATTTCATGAAAGAGCCACTTAGAAAGTATGCTATTCAATTGAAAAAAACCGGGAAAATGATTGGCACAATTGATATAAGGTTGAGAGAAGAACACAATAGTGCGGAAATTGGCTACACATTAAATAAAAGTCATTGGGGAAACGGGTATGTAACAGAAGCAGGAAAATTAATACTTGAGTTAGGATTTGAAAAATTAGGATTGGAACGAATTTATGCTTGTCATGATAGTGAAAATCTAGTTTCTGGAAAATTTTTAAAGCGTCTTGGGATGACATATGAAGGAACGTTAAGAAAAAATAGGATCCACAAAGAACGCTATGTAGATGATGTTTACTACTCCATCCTCAAAGAAGACTATCTTACTTGATTAAAATAAATAAACAATCAACTCATAGAAAGAAGAATGAAAAAAATGAATACATTTCCTCAAGCAACATCCATAGATCAAGTTTTACGTTTAATAGATGAAAACGCGCTTGCTTTCGTTTATATTTCAAGAAAAAATTGTGGTGTTTGCCACGCTGTTCAACCACAAGTACAAGAAATGTTGGAAGAATTTCCAACTATCAAACCTATTCAAGTCAGTGCAGATGACGTTCCTGAAGTAGCCGGCCAATTCACGGTGTTTACTGTTCCTGCTTTATTGTTATTTGCTGAGGGGAAAGAAGCAATTCGCGAGGCAAGGTTTGTTGTCATGGATGAGTTGCACAGAAAATTTCAGCAAGTAGTTGAAAATAGTTAAGTAGAGCAAAATACCCCCGTCGTCTAGACGCTGTTAAAGCGACTGCACAATTTTTGGTGTGGATGAAGAAATTCATTTGCACCTATTTTTTTACACCAAAATAGATTAGTTTAATCACTCAGTTGGAAATTCTGTAGGAAGAGTAGTTACTTGCAGCCATAGAATGGATCCAAACCTAATTAAAATCTTATCTATTAGTTGTCCAGTTTCAGCACTATAGCAACAATTATTTTTTTTACCAGACTAGATAAAGTATACTGTTAACAAGGCTAACAATTTGGTTACTCATGAAAAAGAGTGACAACTAATTATGAGGTGAAAAGATGTTTACAGACAGAAAGTTAACGGAAGCTTACAAAAATGCTAGAGTAGAAGAGTTTGATGAGAATTCTAAATATGTGTTCTTTAGTGATGTCCATCGTGGTAATGGAAATATAACTGATGAGTTCACGCGAAACCGGAATATTTATCTGCATGCTTTAAAATATTATTATAAAAATAGGTTTACTTATGTAGAGGCTGGAGATGGAGACGAACTATTAGAGTATTCTGATTTTACTTTCACAAAAAATGCACATAGAGAAGTATATGATGTTATTAAACAGTTTTTTGATGACGATCGCCTAATAAAATTGTATGGCAATCATGATATTGCTTTAAAGAATCCTAAATTTGTAAAAGATAATTATTATACAAATTATGATGAATACACAGAGGAATTTTTTGATTTTTTAAAGGGACTTAAACCTATTGAAGCAATGGTGTTGAGGTATAAAAAAACAGGACAAGAAATTTTGACCGTACATGGCCACCAAGGTGATGCGCCAAATGATCAATTTGCTTTTTTCACGATGTTATCATTAAAATTCTTTTGGCGTTTTTTGCATGGGTTTGGCATTCGAAATCCTACAAGTCCGGTAAAAAATGTAGCAAAACGACATAAAATCGAGCGAAATTTCAATAAATGGATCAAGAAAAATAAAATAATGCTTATTTGCGGCCACACACACCGTTTTAAATACCCGAAAAATAAGGACCTTCCTTACTTCAACACGGGTTGCTGTGTCTACCCCACGAGTATTACCGGAATTGAAATAACCGGAGGAGAAGTCCAGTTGGTAAGATGGGAAACTAAAGTAAGTAAAAAAGGTGTTTTTACCGTTCAAAAAAATGTTATGCGGGGACCAGAACCAATCGAAGAATTTGATATGATGTTGGAAGGCTGGAATAAGGATAACAGTAAGTTATGAGTTCAATGGATCTCAAAATAATTATAAAAATAAAGAAAAGTAAAAGATTTTGATTTATTATGTAAACAAGAGTATACTGTTAAAGTGAAAACACAGCGTATAAGATAGAGGACTTTCCTCTATTACTATACGTTGTGTTTATTGTTTAGCTTCCGACCACTGACTATTAAGTGATCGAGGCATTATAAATTTGTTTGATAGATTCTTTTAACATTGCGTTGTAATCCTCATCTGACTGACTAGCGCTTAAACCCTCGGATAATGCTCTTGAAAAACTAGCAATCAGCCCATGATTACGTGACAAAGCTCTATTTGCTTTCTCACGGGGATAGCCACCAGAAAGAGCTACTACTCGTATAACTCTAGGATGATCGATCAATTCTTTATAAAAATCATCAATTGTTGGAATCGATAGTTTTAATATGATGTTAGCTGATTCGTTTAAGGCATCTAGCTGTTTCAAAATCTCCTCTTTCAAGAGAACTTCAGACTTTTCCTTATCTTTACTGTTGATATCCACTTCTGGTTCAATAATTGGTACAAGTCCGGCTGCAATAATTTGTTTGGCAACTTCAAATTGTTGGTCAACGACTTGCTTAATAGCTTCAGGGTTTGCTTCTTTAATTAATGAGCGCATCTTTGTTCCGAAAATATGACGTTCAGCAGCTCTTTGCAATAATTCATCTAGGTCAGGATTAGGTTTCATTAGCTGAACACCATCAGTTTCTTCTGCTAATCCTTTATCGACTTTCAAGAAAGGGACTATGCCTTTCTTCTCCCATAAATAATCAGCTGTATAAAGGTCTTCAACTTTGCGATCCATTGTTTGTTCAAATAAAATAGCTCCTAAGATCGAGTCAGAATTAAAAGCTGCAGAAGTCATCAGACGAGTCCGCATATTATGAACTAAGTCGAACATTTCAGTTTCGTTTGAATAAGTGTCAGGTGCTATGCCATAAATTTCTAAAGCTTTCGGAGTACTTCCACCGCTTTGGTCCAATGCTGCAATAAAACCTTTTCCGTTCTTCATTCGTTCGAATTGTTCTTTTTTCATTAGTTCAGCTCCTTAGATTAGTTTTAAGAAAATAGTAAATAAGAAAGGTCAACTCAGTGAATGGGTAATAAACCTTTCATTGATTAGTATAGCATTTCATAATTTAAATTAAAAAGATAAGCTATTGCAAAGTATTTACCCTTCGAATGATTGGTTCGCAGAAAAAAACAGATTTAAAAATTTAATAAAGGGGAAAAAAAGTAATGATTCAAGCAGAAAATCAAAATATGTCATTCACACAAGTCAGGTCTATTTTAGGAGTTATTTTAATGGGGTCCTTTGTGACCATATTAAATCAAACGCTTATGAGTACCGCCTTACCGAGTATTATGAAAGAATTTTCGATCACAGCGACTCAAGGTCAATGGTTAACAACTGCATACATGCTGATCAATGGGATCATGGTACCTATCACGGCCTATCTTGTTAACCGCTTTACAACCCGTCAATTGTACCTGTTTTCGATGATTGTCTTTTCAATTGGTACTTTTGTGGCGGCAACTTCTAGTATCTACGGCGTACTGATCATTGGACGAATGGTTCAGGCAATCGGAGCAGGCATCATCTTGCCATTACAAATGATCGTTATATTGTACCTTTTTCCAATTGAAAAAAGAGGTTCAGCGATGGGACTGATTGGTCTAGCGATGAATTTCGCTCCAGCTATTGGACCTACATTTTCAGGGTGGGTAGTGCAAAATTACCACTGGAATATGTTGTTCTATTTCATTTTACCATTTGCTATTATAGATGTTGTGGTTGCCTTCTTCATTTTGAAAAATGTTGGAGAAACAAGTCGACCTAAACTAGATGGAATCAGTGTCATCTATTCAACATTAGGTTTTGGCGGATTACTATTTGGTCTTAGTAATGCATCTTCAAATAACTTTATAAGCGCTAATGTGGCGTTGCCTTTAATTATTGGGGTTGTTTCTTTAGTTCTATTGGTCAATCGTTCCAATCATTCAAAAGAACCATTACTGAATTTCAGTATTTTTAAATACAAAGGATTCCGATTAAATCTTATTATTTCGTTTGTGTTAACAGCAGGGATGTACGGAGCGATCATGTTGTTGCCGATTTATTTCCAAAATATGCGCGGGATGACACCGATGGAATCAGGAATGGTCCTATTACCTGGATCAATCGTGATGGCTATCATGAGTCCGATAACTGGCAGAATGTTTGATAAATATGGTTCTAAAAGGTTAGCCATGAGTGGGTTAGTATTAGTCACTATCGGAACCTTTATTATAGGACTAATTGATCTTAATACACCCATCAAATACATTGTTTTACTTCAAATAGTTCGTTCATTAGGGTTCTCATTAACTTTGATGCCCATCCAAACAGCTGCTTTCAACGCGGTGCCTTTAGCCTTAGCTTCACATGCTTCAGCAATGTTCAATACCCAACGCCAATTAGCGGGTTCAATGGGAACGGCTCTGTTCGTCGTTGTGATGACAATTGCTTCTCAAAATGGTGCAACACAGCATTTATCACCTGAATTGTCTGATTTAGCAGGGTTTCAAATGGTCTTCAAATTAGTAGGATTGTTCTCGCTGGCAGCCTTCATTATGACGTTATTTATTAAAGAAGATCTGTATTTACTAAAAGTAAAACCAGTCGGAAATGTTTAAGCTAAAGTAGAAAACTCTTTGCCTAAAAGGTAAAGAGTTTTTTTGTAGTTAAAAGTATTTGATAAGGTAAAAAAATGCTTTGAATCAAAAAAGCCACTCATTATTACCTTTAGATGCTTCAATGATGATTTTATCGTAGAACGCGAATGTTGATATGTATAATAGTTTTTATGTACTATATATATAGATAGCAGTAGACTAAAAAGTCATTTATAAGAAGACTATTCTTGACAATTTTATTTAATAAGTATAAATTTGAAAGTGATATGATTACAAACGTAAACGAAATCAAGAAATAGAAGAAGGAGAGATAGATATGGCAAAGTACAAAGAGCAAACAAATCATCAGGATCACAATAATATGAACCATAGCGGTATGAACCATAATGGCGGGCATGCGGGGCATCACGCAATGATGATTGAAGATTTTAAAAAAAGATTTTGGGTCTCATTGATTCTAGCAGTTCCTATTTCTATTTTATCGCCAATGTTCCAAATGCTTTTTGGATATGATATTCGATTTTTAGGAAGTGACATCCTATTGTTTGTTCTCTCAACCATTCTTTTTTTCTATGGTGGGAAACCATTCCTGACAGGAGCATGGACCGAGCTAAAATCGCGAACCCCAGCAATGATGATGCTGATTTCGTTAGCGATCATTACAGCATATTTCTATAGTACGTTGACCACTTTCTTTATTTCAGGTAGTGATTTCTTCTTTGAATTGGCTACTTTAATTTCTATCATGCTGCTTGGACATTGGATCGAAATGAAGTCGATCATGGGAGCTTCAAAAGCCTTAGAAGCACTAATTAAATTAATGCCAAAAGAAGCACACAAAATTGATGAAACAGGCAATATTATTGAAGTAACAGTAGAAGATTTAAAACCTGGGGATAAAATCCTTGTCAAGTCAGGTGAAAAGATCCCTTTAGATGGCAGTATTTATGAAGGCTCATCTGCTGTAGATGAATCGATGCTGACTGGAGAATCTGTACCAGTAGAGAAAGACCCCGGAATGAATGTGATCGGTGCATCCGTTAATGGTGAAGGCGTTTTGAAAATTGAAGTAAATAAAATTGGGAATGATACTTATCTTTCTCAAGTTATCCAGTTAGTCCGAGAGGCTGAGACCACAAAATCTAAAGCGCAAGGATTTGCTGATATCGCAGCTAAATGGCTCTTCTATGTAGCTGTTGTAACTGGTATAGTTACACTTATCTATTGGTCGGTCACTGGTGATTTCGAGTTTGCTTTAGAACGAATGGTGACAGTCTTGATCATTGCTTGTCCACACGCATTGGGACTAGCAGGTCCTTTAGTTACTTCAAGATCAACTTCGATTGCAGCTAGTAAAGGCTTGTTGATCCGCAATCGGATCGCTTTTGAAGGAGCATATAAAATCGATAAAATCGTTTTTGATAAAACAGGTACGTTGACAGAAGGTAATTTTGGTGTAACAGACATTCAACCTGCTGAAGGGGTAAGCGAATCTGAGTTATTAACATTAGCTTATTCAGTTGAGACACAATCGGATCATCCAATTGCTAAAGGCATTGTTAAAGCAGGAAAGGAACGTGGATTAGAAATCTATGCTGTTAAAAATTACCGTAATCTAGCAGGTAAAGGATTAACAGCAACTGTAAAAGATACGGAAGTTTCAATTGTCAGCCCAGGAGCTATGAAAAACGATCAAATTTCATTTGATGAAAAAAGCTATGAAGCAATGGCTCAGCAAGGGAAAACAGTCGTGTTTGTCTTGAAAAACAATGAATTGCAAGGAATGATTGCATTAGCTGATATTATTAGAGAGTCCTCTTATAAAGTAATAAAACAGTTGAATGATTCAGGTATTGAAACTATTATGATGACAGGAGATAACAAACGAGTAGCTAATTATGTAGGTGATAAATTGGGACTTTCACAAGTGATCGCCGAAGTTCTTCCTCATGAAAAGTCTAAGTATGTATCTGAATTAAAAAAAGATGGTAAAAAGGTCGCTATGATCGGAGACGGAATCAATGATGCCCCAGCGCTAGCGAAATCCGACGTTGGGATAGCGATAGGAGCAGGTACAGATGTCGCTATTGAAACAGCTGATATTGTTTTAGTGAACAGCAATCCGGTAGATGTCTTAAATATCATTAAATTATCTAAAGCTAGCCATAAAAAAACGATTGAAAACTTTGTATGGGCAGCCGGGTATAATGTAATAGCTCTTCCACTAGCAGCAGGTGTTTTAATCAATCAAAATATTTTGATCACGCCAGCTATAGGTGCAATTGTGATGTCTTTGAGTACAATCATTGTTGCAATAAATGCACAAATGCTGAAAATTGATTAAACTAAACGACTTGCATTAAAAAGTATTTCAGTGAAACCACTTTTAATAGTGGTTTTTTTTATGGACCATTTTAGTTAAATGGTATAATAAAAACATATGAGTATTCTGCAGCAAAATGATAGTATCAACTTCAAAAAAGAGGAGGATATCGAATGATTTATACCATTACGTTAAACCCAACTATTGACCGATTATTGTATCTTGGAGGGAAGTTGACTAAGGAGAAAAATAACCGTTTGGACCGTGTTGCGTACGACCTAGGTGGCAAAGGGCATCATGGCTCTTATGCGATGAGTAAATTAGGTGTGGAAAATCAAGCATTAGGATTTTGTGGAACAACCAATAAAAGAAAACTTGAAAAGATATTAGAGGAGAAGGGCATTAATCATGATCTTGTTGAAGTATATGGTAAGCCAACTAGAGAAAGTTATGTTCTTTTAGAAAAAGACGTTAGCGGCAGTATCTTGATCACCGAAAAAGGATATGCTGTCTCAAATTATGATAAATCGCTATTATTTGATAAAATTGAGGAAAAAGTCGAAGCTGAGGATACAGTGTTGATTGCTGGTTCCATGCCCCCAGGTTTTGAAATCGAGGATTTAGAAAAATTAATAAATTTGTTAAATAAGATAGGCTGTTTTATTGCTTGTGATCTCTCAGGAGAGGCTTTAAAAGCGGCAGTAAAAACTGGTATAAATTTTATTAAACCAAACCGATTTGAAATACTAGAAATTGCTGAGCAAGGCAAATCGCTGTTAGATACGGTAAAAGAACTAACCAAAACGATTGATTACGTTATCGTATCGCAAGGCGGAGCAGGCAGTTTATGCGGGCATAAAAATGAATTTTATCAAATCACTCCTCCAGTCGTAGTTGTTAAAAATGATACTGGAGCAGGGGATTGTTTTGTAGGTTCTTTTTTAGCTTCCTTAACGCAGCAAAAAACTTTTGTTGAAGCATTGACGATGGCTACTGCTTGTTCAGCTAGCAAAGTACAGCACGATGACAGTACGTCATTTAGTGTGAAAGATGCTCAGAATCTGCAAGAAAAGGTAATACTAGAAAAGTTATAGGACCAAAATATAAAATTGACAGTTGACAATGAATTTTCACATTGTTACAATGGGCTTACTTTAAATAGGTGAGCGCTCACCGTTAAAGAAAAAATAAACTTAAAAAAAGGAGGAAGCCATAATGAAAAAGATGAACTGTTTAAGCATGTTGTGTTGTCCATGTTGTATGAACCACTCATGTTATCAGCAATCATCTTTTCATAGGGCTTCTTTCTGATTGAATAAATCAATGTTAGCTCTATGATCAATTATAAGAAAAAAGCCTGTTTTTGTTCAGGGGTGGACTCTTCTAATTTATTTTAAAGATGGATCAACTGTGCATGAGTGTAAACCACTCATGCACTTTTTTTGTGCACAATAATCGATCGACTAGGAGGAAAATAAAAAATGTCAGTAAATAAAAGAAAGATAAAGAAACCAAGTCTTATGTTACAAGTTGTTATTGGTGGATTAGCGGGTATACTTGTAGGCTATTTCAGCAAAACAACGGGTCTCCAACTAGAAATACTCGGTACGATTTTTATGAATTTGATTCAAATGATCATTGTGCCACTTATTTTCCCAGTTATTATTTTAGCGATAGTCAATATCAGTGACACAAAAAGTTTTGGAAAAGTAGCAGGAAAGTCCTTTATTTATTTCTTTTCTGTAACGACAGGTCTGATCATCCTTAGTGTTTTAGCTGGAAAATGGACCGGAATCGGCAGCAATTTTCAAACTGGAGCCGTCTCGACTGAGTCGCTTGATGGTATCGCAAGCGGAATTGACTTTCAAAGCTTTTTTCTGAGTATTGTACCAAGCAATCTATTTCAAGCCTTTGCAGATGGAAATCTATTGCCAATCATCTTTTTTGGGATTTTTCTTGGACTAGCTTTAGTATCGATAGGTGAAAAAGGAAAACCGGTCATTACTTTTTTTGAATCGTGGTCTCAAGCGATGTTCAAAATGGTTGATTATGCGATTTCTTTTGCACCCATTGGGGTATTTGGATTTTTGGCCTATGATATAGCAGCCTATGGGATAGAAAACCTATTTTCTTTAGGACAATTTGTCTTATTTACGTACCTAGCATTCATGATCGTTATTTTGATTATCTTTCCAATCATTGCTTGGTTTTTCCATGTTCCTTACTTTACAATGCTAAAAGAAATCAGTGATTTAGTCGTAGTTGTGTTTACGACAGGAAGTTCAAGTGTGGTCTTGCCTTCTTTAATTGACCGCTTAAAGAAATTTGGTGTTTCACCATCAGTTTCTTCTTTTGTAACACCACTAGGCTATTCATTTAATCTTGATGGAGCAGGTGTTTACATTAGTTTAGCCACGATGTTTATTGTTAATATGTATAATGTGACTTTAGGATTCGGCGAAATTGTTGCACTCGTTTTATTTTTAACGGTTATTACCAAGGGAATCGCAACTGTTCCATCAGGAGCAGTAGTGGTATTGTTAGCAGCAGCAACACAACTTGGTTTACCTGCTGAGGGAGTAGCGCTAATGGTTTCAGTTGATTTCTTTATCAATATGGGTCGTTCTGCAGTCAATGTGATAGGGAACGCTTTAGCCCCAGTCCTGATTGCTCAATCTGAAGATGCGTTTGTATACAAAAAAACAGTAGACTACAAAAAAACAGCGACTGAACTGAATGAATAAAAATAGAGCAAATTAAAAAAGATGAGGAGAAGATAAAATGAAAAAAATTTATGTTATTCATGAAAATAATGATTGGACAAGACATCTGACAGCACAACTGGATGAAATCAATGCACCTTATGCGTTGTGGGATCTATCTGAGGGCATGATCGATATTCAAGCAGAACCGCCTGAAGGGATTTTCTATAATCGTATGAGTGCTTCTTCACATACACGTGGTCACCGTTACGCACCTGAATTAACGGATAATCTTTTGACTTGGCTGGAAAGTCGTGATGCCGTTGTATTTAATGGGACAAAAGCGATTGAATTAGAAGTCAGCAAGCTGAAACAACACTTAGCTTTGCAAAAAAATGGTATCCAAACACCTGAAACATACGGAGCAGTTGGCAAAGAACAGATTCTTAAAGCAGCTGAAAAATTAAATCAATTTCCTTTCATCATCAAGCATAATCGTGCCGGTAAAGGATTAGGTGTCCGTTTATTAAATTCGATCGCAGAGTTGAAAACCTATATTTATGGGCCAGAATTCGAAGATTCAATTGATGGGATCAGCTTGATCCAAGAATACATCAAACCGGCTGATGGAACGATCGTCCGTTCTGAATTTATCGGTGGAAAATTCTTTTATGCCGTGAAAGTTGATTCGAGCGATGGGTTTGAGTTGTGCCCAGCAGACAGCTGCCAAATAGGGGATGTACCAGTGATTAATAAGTTTACAATCATTGATTCCCTGCCAAGTGAACAAGTAGAGTTGTATGAACAGTTTCTAAAAGAACAAGAAATTGATGTAGCAGCCATTGAATTTATATTTGATGCAAATGGAGAAGCCTATGCCTATGATGTAAATACAAATACAAATTATAATGCAGATGCTGAAAAAATTGCTGAAAAGTATGCCATGTTAGAATTGGCGAACTTTTTGAAAGCAGAACTTGAGAAAAGGTAACATGGTTCTCTTTGTGAGAAGCATCTAGTGATCAGTTTAAGGCCGGTTAAAATAACAATTTAAAATTGATTCCTACTGTAATGGAAGCAATAAAACACCATGTTTTTAGTTAGTTTGGTACTATAGAATTAATAAGAGGAGGTGAGACCATGCTAACAACAATAAAAGCAGGATCAGTCAGCGGAATTGCTTTGATACTCTTATCAGCTTGTGGCAATGCAGAAGCGCCTACAGATGATTCCATAAATTCAACATCAGAATCAACCGCTAGTTCAATGGAAAGTTCAACAACGACAGAATCAGATGATGTTAGTTCTACATCAAAAAACTTTGATGGTAAAACTTTCTCCGTAACGTATGAACAAGCTATTGCTGATTTCCAGAAAGCTTATCCAAATGCAGTTATCTCTTCAGTTGATTTTGACAAGGATTTTGGTAAGTATACATTTGAAATCAATGGTTTCGATGATATACAAGAAATTGAATGGGAAGTAAATGCTGAAAATGGAGTAGAAACAAAAAATAACATAGAGAAGAAAGATTCAGACTTTGATGATCAAGAATTAGCAGTAGACAATTTAATGACCATTAATGAATTGATTGCAAAATCGGAGGAAGAAGCTCCGAATGCAGTCCTTCTTTCTTGGAATTTAGAAGCAGATGATGATACGAATATACCATTGTTTACAGGAGAATTTGAAGAAGGAAATAACGAAGTAGATGTTCATTTAAACGCTGAAACTGGGGAATTCTTATCTGTAGAAAATGATTAAAAGATACAAAAAACTGCCTCCTCTCTTGAGATTAGGCAGTTTTTTTGGTATTCTGAATTTTAATTGACATAAACATTCGTTTTATTTATAATTATTATAAATAAATAATTGTTACAAATAGAAAGAGTAGTTATTCTTTAGCGATACATAAATAAGAATGATTCTGGGAGGAAAATAAATGAATGTACCGTTATTAAAGATCGACCAGTTAGGCTATGAAACAGAGGGGAAAGTCATTCTGAAAGGTATTGATTTTTCAGTCGAAAAAGGCGAATTTGTGACAATCACTGGACCTTCTGGAAGTGGGAAAAGCACCTTGTTAAAAATCATTGCTTCTATGGCATCGCAAACTTCGGGAGATATTCTGTATCAAAATAAACGCATTGAAGAGTATGAACCAACTGTTTATCGAAAAGAAGTCTCTTATTCTTTTCAAACAGCCACCCTCTTTGGAGAGACTGTAAAAGATAATTTAGCCTTTCCATATGAAATCAGAAATCAAACTTTTGATGAACAGAAAGCTGTTTCGGCTTTAAATGAAGTCGGTTTAGGGAAAGAGTATCTGACTAAACAAGTAACGACTTTGTCTGGTGGGGAAAAGCAGCGGATAGCATTGATCCGCAATCTATTATTTTTACCTGAAATATTGTTGTTAGATGAAGTTACAAGTGCTTTAGATTCAGCGAACCAAGAAATTATTCGTAAGTTGATCCGTACCATAAATGAAGAGCGTGGTGTCACAGTATTATGGGTGACACATAATCAGACAGAAATCGACTTGTCAAATCGGGTCATTCATTTGGTCGATGGAGAAATGGAGGAAGCTAAATGAATCTAGCAATAAACAATACCTCGTTATTCTTTGCAACAGCGCTAGTTGGGATAGCACTGCTAATCGTTTACAAAGAAAAATTAGGTTTAGGTAAAGATATTCTTATAAGTGTTTTTCGGGCTGTTATCCAGTTATTTGCAGTTGGTTATTTATTAGGTTACGTCTTTGAGTTGAATAATGTTATTGTGACATTAGCACTTGTTTTAGTGATTATTTTTAATGCTTCTTTTAACGCAGGCAAGAGGAGTAAAGGGATATCAAATGCATTTAAAATCTCTTTTATTGCCATCTTTACTGCAACAGGTCTAACGTTGCTCGTTTTAATATTATCGGGTTCTGTTCTGTTTATTCCTTCACAAGTAATACCTATTACAGGAATGATTGCCAGTAATTCAATGATTGCGATCAGCATCGCTTACCGAAACTTGAATGCAAAATTTACCGATCAACGCCAGCAGGTCTTAGAAAAGTTAGCTTTAGGAGCAGATTTAAAACAGGCTTCTGTTTCAATTGTGCGTGATAGTATTCGTGCAGGAATGTCACCGACCATTGATTCAGCAAAAACAATTGGTATTGTTAGTTTGCCAGGTATGATGTCCGGCTTGATGTTTGCTGGTGTGGATCCAACGCATGCCATCAAATATCAAATCATGGTAACGTTCATGCTGTTATCCACAACAAGTATCGCATCCGTCATAGCAAGTTATATGGCGTATAAAGAATTTTATAATGACCGAAAACAATTAAAAAACTAAATAAAAAAATCTGTTTATCAGGATACTGATGAACAGATTTTTTTTGGCTGTATATATATCGTTTGTTTACTAAATGGTGTCGGTATTCTAAAAGAAATTTCAGGTAAGTGATCAAACGAATCTATTAACATCAAAAATTATAGATCCTATATATCTGAATCATAAATAGAGGATTACATTTAGTCCTAAGTTTGCTTCTGTGTAAAATAGACAGTGCTTACTTATTTTTCTAATAAAAATTGGACAGAGACGGCTTCAGGACCAGCATGAGTCATCACACTAGGACTTGCATAAGAAACCATAGGTTCAATATGGGGGAAAGTCGTTTTTAACATTTCTAAAATAGTGGTCGAGTAATCGCTCATTCCAACATGTGTAAATCCGATTGCGCTTACCTTTTTTGGGGTATCATGTAAGGTTTGGCAAATTTCCTTATAGCGTTTTACAATTGATTTCGTTCCACGTCCTTTTGAATCGGAATGAAGTTTTCCATCTGTCATTTGTAAAGTTGCTTTGATATCCATTAGGGAAGTCAGTTTGCCCATCGTTTTACCTATTCTGCCGCCTTTTATCATATTTTCAAGATTTACGATGCTGATATAAAGTATCGTTCTAGCTTTTATATTTTCTAAATGATCGAGCATTTCCGCTGTTGATGAAGCAAGGTTTGCAAATTCGGCTGCTGCAAGGACTTGAAAAGCCATACCGCGAGCACAAAATTGAGAATCGATGACCGTTACTTTACCATCAGCTAATGCTGCTGCTTGATGTGCTGAATGGACAGTCCCGCTCAATGTTTCGGTTACATGAATAGACAAAACTTCACTTCCGTCAGCCGTTAAAGCATTATAGGCAGCTAAAAATTTTCCAACAGGTGGTTGAGAGGATTTCGGCAGCTCAGGTGATTGTTTCATTTTCTGTAGAAATTCTTCATTTGTTATCTCAATATCATCATGATAGACCACGTCGCCGATCATAGAAGATAACGGGATAATCTGAATACCATAACGAGCTACTTCTTCATCGGTTAATTCGACAGTTGAATCGGTTACAATTTTTAATTTCATTGAATGCTCTCCTTAAAATAAGTTGTAAATTGAGTATATAGGAAAAGCTTTAATAAAAATATGAATTATTTTTAAATAATGATTTTAACCTAAAAAAGTTAACTTTCACTTAAGTGAAAGTTAACTTTTTTTAGGTTGTTTACAAATTATTTTACTCTTTTTGAGTATCATCGATGGAAGCATATTTAAAACTTCTGCTGCCAAATACAGGACGATAAATATCTTTTACATAAGGCTTTTCAAGGTAAGCTTCAGCTGTTTGATAAATTGGAACATCGACATAATGTTCGCCTAAAGCTGTTTTTTCAATCTCGATCAATGTATTCCATCTTGCTGAGGCATCATCATATTGTTGGTTGCTTTGATCCACGAGTGCATCGATATCTTCGAAGGAGTAATTGCCGCGGTTAATATCTGTGTCAAAACGTTCGACAAAATTAATCGGATCTGCAAAATCAGCTAACCAGTAAGAAGTAGCAATTTGGTAGTTTCCTGATTTAATATTGTCCAGTCTTGAGTTATCGGGCATTTGACGAATATCGATCGTTAAACCAGGTAAATTATTTTGTAACTCACTTTGAATGAATTCAGCTAATTTTTTACTATCTTCAGAATCAGCTGTCGTCAACTCCAATGAGAAAGTATCCGTGTCTAATTCTTCCAGACCTGCTTGCCAAGCTGCTTGAGCCGTTTCTACATCAGATTGCACAACATCTCCAGCGTCTTCGCGGAAATCAACACCTGTTTCTGGGTTTTTAGCTAATCCGTTTGGAACATGCCCAAAAATAGGTTGAGATCCATCTAACAGAACATTATCCGTGAATCCTTGACGATCGATAGCGTAAGATAAAGCTTTGCGAATATTTTCATTCGCTAATTCGGGTACTTCATGGTTGACTTCAATATAATAAATCCAGGCTTTGTTATTTGTTTTAAAATCAGCATTTTCTGTGTATTGTGCAACAAAATCACCGGATAAAGAAATGGAATCTAGGGTACCAGATTCATACAGGTTAAGTCCGGTACCGACTTCTTTGACAACTTGTGTAGTGATTTCATCTAGATTAACAGTATCTTTGTCCCAGTATTCGTCATTTTTTTGATAGTTCCAAGAATCACCTGAAGCAGAATCCCAGTCAGCTAATGTAAATGGACCATTGTAAATAGCATTTTCTGCATTTAATCCGTAATTTTCACCTTGTTCAGTTACGAAAGCTTCATTTTGGGGGAAATAACTGGGAATCGTTAAGACATCAAGAAAATAAGGAACTGGTTTTTCTAATGTTACTTTTAACGTTTTGTCATCGAGGGCAACAACACCTAATGTATCAACTTCTGCTTTACCATTTAAAATAGCCTCAGCATTCTTTATGATACCCGAAAACAGATAGGCATATCCGGATCCATTTTCAGGATCTACCATTCTTTTCCAAGCGAAAACAAAATCATTTGCAGTAACAGTAGTCCCATTTGACCAATTAGCGTCTTCTTGAAGAGTAAACGTATAAGTTAGTCCATCTTCTGATACTTCAGGCATGGAAGCTGCATTCCCAGGAACTAAGTTGCCATCTAGATCGTAGGTGACCAAGCCTTCAAAAACATTATTCATCGGTGTGAAATTAGTGGTGGATATCGTAGTATCCATCGTATCCATTTCTGATTCAGCGGCTAAATGTAAAACTTGCTGCTCTTCACCAGTATTTTCTTGTTCTGCATCTCCGCATGCGCTTAATACTGCAAGTGAGGTGAAAGATAGTAATCCAAGTTTATAAAATTGCACTTTCATATATGTACGCTCCTTTAAAATCAAATAATGATTTCTCTCTATACCAATTTTATTTTGTTTCTTTATTATAGCACTTCTATTTTCTTTAAAATAGCAATCGTAACTAGATAAATGAACGATCGTATAAGGCAAACTAGCATGAAATAGCCAACATAAATAAAGAGAGCGTTATCTTTGGAAGCAGTTCTTTTATTTGGTATGATAAAGAAAAAATAGAAGATGAAAGGTGTGAGAATCAATGAAAAAAATCTTAGGAGCTTATCCTACACTTGAAAAAACAACAGCAAAAGTTGAACGATTGCAAAAGGAAGGTTATAGATCTGATAATATTACGGTAGTGGCAAAAGAAGAAAAAATCAAGGCTATTAAAGATCATATTATTGCAGAATTTGAAGCTGTTACAACTGAAGAAGAGCCAGATTCAATATGGGAAAAAGTAAAACAGGTTTTCTCGAATGATGAAGATAATCCACTTAAAAAATATGGTTTTAATAAAAAGCAAACAGAAGACTATACGAAAGCTATCAAAAACGGGGAATATGTAGTGATCATTGATGATGAAACAGAGCCCTCAAGTTATGATCAAGAAGAGCGCACTGTCCCTATAACGCCGACTATAAATAATAGTGTTCCTGGATTTGGCGCAGGTCCTATCATTCCTGGTATTGTAAAGAAATCTGGAGCAGCAAAAGACGATTCTAGTGAAGATGAAAATCCCTGATTCAAATCAATCTTTTAGATAGAAGATAAGCTGGGAAATAGTTAAGTATAACTAAAAATGCAAAGATAAAAAGTTATAAGAGTGGTTACGTGCATTTTGTTTCTTCTCAATACCTAACAGAGTTACACGAATTGTGTGACTCTGTTAATGCATCATAAAAATTTTGAAAAGTGCTTTGCTTTAAAGGAGAGAAGGGGTAGCTAGTGTTAGTTAAGTATAGAAGTAGCCATAACAAAGTGGCTCAAGGTTTACTATCGCTTATGCCAAAAGAGCAGGAATTAAAACACCTCCAACTAACGATGCAGCGCTATCAACAAGATCCTAACTGGGAAATGTATTTGTGGAAAGAAGATGAAAAATACATCGGAATAATAGGAATCAGCATCCAAAAAGATGAATTTTTGATCCAACATTTAGCTGTTATCCCTTCATTTCGCGGAGAAGGAGTAGGAAAGGCCATGATAAGTGAAATTCAAAAAATATATAGCGAATACAGAATGACTGCTATTGTTGAAATAGAAGCCTTTATAGATGCTGTCTATTAGACAAATAAAAAGAAAAAAGTCATTATTTGCAGCTGGAAATAATGGCTTTTTAGGTCCTGCAATTTTTGGTGGTGAAAATCAATCCTATTCCAATAGTGTATTGTCTTGACAATTTTAAACGAATAACTCATGCTGAATAAAAAGAATAGGTTAGTGTGAAAGGAAAAAAATGAATCCATTATTTAGAATCGTATTAAAATTAGTATCTTCACCAAAAATAAACATGCAAGAAGATTATCTCTGGGTACGAAAAGTGCAGCAATTCTTTTCGTCAAAACCAAAAAGAGGGTATCGAATATTAGATAAGAAAATTTATTCGGAGGATCGATCACATGATATTCCAGTACGCATTTTTTATCCAAAGGAACCTTTAAATGAAGATGTTTTAGTTTTCTTTCATGGAGGGGGATGGGTAATTGGGGATATCGATACTTATACAACAGCTTGTACAAATATGGCTGACTTAACAGGGAGAGTAGTGTATTCAGTCGATTATCGGCTAGCTCCAGAGTACCCGTATCCATCTGGTTTAGAAGATTGCTACCGAATCGCAGAAACCTTAATGACTCATCTGGAACTAAGCGGATCCATGGAGGCTTCACAAATCACGTTGATTGGAGATTCAGCCGGCGGGAATTTAGCAGCTGCCGTTTCTTTATTGTTGAGGGACAGAGGAAAAGCAGTCCCAGCTAAGCAAATTTTACTTTACCCAGTCACTTATTGGAACCATACAGAGAGTTCTCCGTTTGAATCCATTCGTACAAATGGGTATGAATATGGCCTGACAGCCAAAAAAGTTCAAGAATATATGGAGATGTATGAACCTGATCTAACTAACCGTAAGAATCCTTACATCTCGCCGCTGATGGCAAAAGATTTAAAAAATCAGCCTAAAACATTGATCATTACAGCGGAATTTGATCCATTACGCGATGAAGGCGAAATGTATGGAATAGCTTTAAGAGAAGCCGGAAATGATGTAGTCATTCAGCGAATCGGAGGAGCAGTACATGGTTTCATTACCTACCCTAAATTCGCGGTACCAGTGACAGCTGCTTATCAGGCTATTAATGATTTTTTAAACGAAAAGTAAACTAAAAAGGCGAATTTTAGTAGAGTGAAGGGGAAATAATATGAAACGGAAAAATTGGGTTCGTCTTGATAATGCGTCTAATATTTTTCTCGCGTCCATGACTGATTTTGATACAAAGGTCTTTCGACTGAGTGCAACTATGGAAGAAGCCATTGATCCAATATTACTGCAACTAGCATTAGACAAGAACTTTGAAGCCTATCCTCTCTATCATAGTGTCTTACGACGAGGTGTATTCTGGTACTATTTAGAAGAAAGTGATTTGAAACCGCAAGTCTTATTGGATGAACAACCTCCTTGTTCTCAATTGTATCATTTTGATCGCAAAGAATTGCTGTTCCGAGTAGTATACTATCAAAATCGAATTCATTTGGAAGTGTTTCATGCTTTGTCAGATGGAACGGGAGCGATGTGGTTTTTTGAAGATTTGTTGAGTGAATACGTTCTTCTTCAAAATGATTTTATTTCTGCTGAAACAAACAAGGAAAGTTCCCAATCAGAGCGCGCTATGGAAGGTGCACATACAGATAGTTTTATCCATCACTTCCGTCATAAAGGACAACGCACCTATGCAGAAGCCGCGCAGTCTTCTATCCGTAAATTAACGGGTGCAAGTAAGACAGCTGGTAAATTTGCACTAGAATATGGAAAAAAAGCTATGCGGTATGAAATGACCAATCAAGAAAATAAAAAGAAGCGAAAGAAAGTTTATCAAATAAAAGGTAAGCGAACAATTGATAATCGGACGCATGTCGTTGAATTAAATATGTCGGTTCAACCGGTGTTGAAATTAGCACATGAACAAAACGCTTCGCTTACAATTTATTTAACGGCATTATTCATCGAAGCCATCCGGAAAACGAACCCTGTTGTAGAAGACGGAATGACAATAGCGGTATCGGTTCCAGTCAACTTGAGGCAATTTTATGATTCAACTTCTGCTCGAAACTTTTTTAGTACTACGCATTTGGAATATACGTATAAGCCGTCAGAGGAAACAAATTTAGCGGTCATTTGTAAGACACTTAAAGAACAATTGCAGCAACAACTTAGTCCAAATAGTTTAGAAACACGATTAAACAAATTGATTGCTTATGAATTTAATCCTATTACGCGTGTAATTTTTAGACCTATCAAGGATGGTATTTTAAAAGTGATCAATTACTTTAACAATCGCGGATTAACTTTTGCAATGTCTAATTTAGGAAGTGTTCAATTACCTCAATCAATTGATGAGAAGGTGCATCAATTTTATTTTCAAACGTCTGCCGTAAGACCGCAGTTTTGTGTCATCAGTCACCAAGACTATTTATCTATTTGTTTAAATTCGCCATTCGTCGAAACCACATTGTATAAACAATTTGTTAGAGATTTAACCGCTCTAGGGGTACCTATAACTATTTCAGCTAATAGAATAGATGGTTTAGAATTGAGAGGTGAAGAAGAGTGAGATATTGCCAAGAATGTAAGGTGTCTGTTAATGGCAATTGGTTAAATTGTCCTCTTTGTCATCAACCATTGGAAAAGGTTTCTGAAATACCAACACCTAATCCTTATCCAGATATCCCGTTACGTTTTAATAAGCAACAAGTTTTGCGTATTTTGACGAGTATTTCTATTGCGACTATTAGTGTATCTCTTATTATTGAACTATTCTTTTTGAATTCAACCAAAGGTCTTAATATTATTTCTTTTGGTATTGTAAGTATGTGGTTAGTTGTTTTGATCATTATTCGTAAACGTCGAAACATTGCTAAAAGTATCGTCTATTTGATTATTTTCTTATCTTTATTAAGTATCTATTGGGATTATGTAGAGGGATGGTCAGCTTGGTCAACCACTCATGCGGTACCGATGATCTGCATTTTTGCACTTATTGCTATGTATATCGCGGTTCGTTTGGTGAAAGTAGAAGTCGAAGATTATATTCTATATTTGCTGTGTGCAGCGCTGATTGGTTTGATCCCAGCTGTTTTTCTTTTCTTTGATTGGGTAACCAATCCTTTACCAGCATGGCTGTCAATAGGATTGAGTACCGTTATGCTGATAGTTAATTTTATTTTTTATCGAGCAGAAGTGCTGAGAGAGCTAAAAAAGAGAATGATGGTCTAACTGGTTTAAATTTAGCTAGGTTCGTTCATTTTCGGTTCTTCGTCATATGGTGTAGATACTTCAAAATAAAATTTCTTCTGGAATAACGGGTTTGCTTGTGTAGCGCCATGGAAGCACCTGAAGCTTAAAAGAAAGTTGTCATGGTTGTTGCTGCTTTAGCAGCTTACAAACATGATACACTTGGGCGTTATTTGCCCACAGTGCTTCATTTTAGGCTACAAGCAACCCTATTCCTTCATGAATTTTGGGTAAGCAATGCCATTAGATTAAGTCTATCAACACTAAAAATTATAGACCCTCATTTTTTAGTGTTGATAGCAAAAAAAAACAGTCCTCCCCAAAAATTCCTTTGAATTTTTTTGGGAGAGCTGTTTTTTAGTTTTTATTTACTCATTTATATGCAGAATAATTTATAAGGGTAAAAAAATACGTTAAGTATTAATTTAAGTTTAAGAGATATCAGAAAGCTGTTTTTGCATCTCTAATAAATCGATACGACGAACTTCTCTTGGTAAAAAACGACGGATATCATCATCGTTGAATCCAATTTGCAATTTTTTATCGTCAATTAAAATAGGTCTACGAATCAAACTTGGATTTTGTTGGATCAATGCCAACACTTCAGACAATGAGAATTCATCTAGTGAAATATTTAAATTTTGGAAAGCTTGTGAACGGTATGAGATAATATCTTCAGTCCCATTTTCTGTCAAACGTAAAATGGCTTTCAATTCTGAAATAGTCAAACTTTCGTTGAAAATATTTTTTTCAATAAAAGATAGGTTATTTTCCTCTAGCCATGATTTTGCTTTACGACATGAAGCAGAGCTAGGTGTTGTATATAAAGTGATCATTTCATCCACTCTCCTGTTTGTAATTAGACTAATTAATAATTTTAAAATAAAATTAAAAACCAGTTCTTACAAGTATATTACTATGAATATGTACGAAATGCAATACTATTTGTCACTAAAAGTTCACATATTTGTGACATTCAGATTAATTCAATGTAAAAAAGTTGACAAGAAGGTAAAAGGCGAGAGATTTTGTTTACATTACCCCATGTGTTAATCTGATAAAAAGAAAGTAATAAAGTTAAAGGAGGTAAGCAAGATGAAAGTAGCCGTTATTGCAGCAACAGGAAGAGCAGGAAGTTTGATTGCAGAAGAAGCAAAAAATAGAGGACATAAAGTGACTGCAATTGTGAGAAACGCAGAAAGATTAGCAGATAAAGAATTAAAAGTAGTAGAAAAAAATCTTTTTTCGTTGACTTCAGAAGATTTGAAAAAATATGATGTCGTTGTTAATGCTTTTGGTACAGGTATGGAGCAAGAACAAGCTGTTAAACATGTACAATTTGGCAAAATTTTAATTGAAGCATTAAAAGGAGCACCTGATACAAGATTGATCGTTGTAGGTGGAGCAGGGAGTTTGTATGTCAACGCAGAAAAAACACTTCGAGTAATGGATACGCCAGACTTGCCAACCTTTTTTAAACCGACAGCAATCAATCAAGCTAAAAATCTAGAGGATCTAAAAGAAGCAGCTGGTATAAAATGGACTTTTGTCAGTCCAGCCTTAGATTTTGATGCTACCGGCAAGCGAACGGGTACTTACCAAGTCGGGACCAATCAAGTAATTGTCAATTCAACTAATCAAAGCTACATCAGTTATGCTGACTTTGCCATTGCGATTGTTGATGAGATCGCAATGGCAGCACACATTAATGAGCGCTATACAGTAGTTGCGGAAGCTGAATAGTCTTTAAAGTAAACGTTTTTTGTAAGTGGAACATATTCTTTGAATAAGCATACTTGGTATGGCATAATAAACTCAAAATGGAGGAATGCAATTATGGCTGATGCGCGTGATAAAGCTTTAAAAATTATTGAAAAAAATAATATAGGAACAATGTCTTCTGTTTCAGATGGTAAACCTGTATCTCGTTATATGACTTTTTTTAATGAAGGATTCATTCTGTACACATTAACGGACAAGCGAACACATAAAGTAAAAGAGCTAGAAAAAAATCCCTATACGTTTATTTTACTAGGCTATGACTCTGGTTTGTTGAACACCAACTATGTTGAAATAGCAGGCCAGGTCTCTATCATTGATGATCGAACGATGATCGAACATCTTTGGAGCCCTTATATGAAGCTTATCTTTGAAGGGAAAGATGATCCGAATATCGTTGTTTTAAAAATCCAACCAGATACCGTTGCCCTCAGAGGAACAAAAGATCCTGAAGTGATTGCAATCGATTTAAATTAAATGAGAAAATAAAAAGAAGGATAAAAAGCAGCCGCTTTTTATCCTTCTTTTTGATTTACTTCAAGTCAACTAAATGATAATCAGCTGATTCAAGACGATTTACTAATGGACTTTGAAGATCAGGTGCGATGAAATACAACTCGTGCATAGCACGACTACAGATAGTATAAGCAGTCGATAAATCGTTGGAAGAAGTAGGAGTCGAATAATGGAAAAGAGCAAATACGCTGTCGAATTCCAATCCTTTAGCTAACTGAACAGGGATAACAATAACAGGGTAGTGACTGTTATCAGTATCTTTCAGAACTAAATTGCTTTCAATGCCATCATTTGTTAACTCTTGATAGAAACGTTCTGCTTCTGCATAATTTTTACTGATAAAAGCTGTACGGAAACCAGCTTTTTGATTTTCCACAATTTTTGTTTTCACATAGTCCAAGTAATGATCATTTTTAGTGGTTAAAATTAATTCTGGTTTTTTTCCTTCACGAAAATTAGGTTCCTCTACAGAATTTTCTTCTAAAAAGCGATTTGAGAATTGAATGATCTCATTTGTCGAACGGTAGCTCGTTAACAACTGATAGCGTTGAAAAGAATTACCAGCGAAAATAGCATCTAAATCATTAAAAGAGATTCGTTTCATTAAGATATTTTGGTTTAAGTCACCGCTCAAAACAAAGTAGGCAGTTGGGTAAAAATCCTTTAGCATTTGTAATTGGAATGGAGAGAAATCTTGCACTTCATCTAAACAAATGTATTTAAATTTTGTGCTGCTGATTGGTCCATGCATCAATTGGAATAAGCTGTAAAAGGCATCTAAGTCTTCTAACACTAATTCTTTATGGGCCATATTCGTGACAACTTGTTGGATATGCTCTGTCCACATGTCATCATCAATTGAAAAGTCTGCTAAAGAAAGTAATTTTGGTACAGCTTTTAAGAAATGAATGTATTGATGCTGGTAGCGAATGAAGGTTAATCGTTTAATTCTTTTAACGACTGGTAAATAAGCTGTTTCTAGGATCGAATCAATCAAGGTTTCTTCAGCCTTTTGTTCGTTTTTCGATTCGCTTTCGTGTTGGCGCAACTCACTGTCAGACATTGAAAGCAAGACATCTTCGACCCAATTAGCTGTTCTTTGCGTCTGTTTAAATTGAGCTATTTTTTGAAGCAACAATGTTTGAAGCAGGGCCAACTTACTAGCTAAGGTACCTTCACTTTCGATACTGTAAAACAATTCTTTGATTTCCTCTTTTGAAATGATGATTTCATCTTGGAAGGTTAGCGAAGAAAAACGCATAAAGTTCGATTTTAATCGATCAGTATAGTCTTTTAACGCCTCTGAAAATTGCAGACTCCCTTTTAATAAAGTGACGTCAGACAACTCTTCATCTTGATTAGAAATAAGCGTGTATTTTGGAACTCTTTGATTCATAAATTCGGGGAAAGTGTGACTCGTCACATTCAGTTCACCTAACTCAGGCAAAACTTGAGAGATATAGGTTTGGAAAATCTTATTGGGTGAGAATAAGATGATTTCAGATGCTTTTAACTGATCTCTGAATGTATAAAGCAGGTAAGCAATTTTTTGCATCAAAACAACTGTTTTTCCAGATCCAGCAACACCTTCGATCAAAGTGATTTTTGCAGAAGTTTCTCGTACGATTTGATTTTGTTGTTTTTGCAGCGTCGAAATAACAGCACCCATTTGATAAGTGGATCGGTCTTCTAAGGCTTCAAGTAAATAAGGGTCACCCATTATATTATCTGTATCCAATAGTTGGATGATCTTTGCTTGGCGAATTAGAAATTGGCGTTTCAATTCAATCAAAAGCGCTAATTTTTCTTCTCCAATTTTCAAAGAGATCGTGTCGCCTACATTGCCTTCATAATAAAGCGAAGCAATGGGAGAGCGCCAATCGACTACTAAATTATCATATTCATCAAAGACAGAACTAATGCCAATATAGATAGTTTCCTTACCAAGTTCATCTTCGTAATCGATTCGCCCAAAGTAAGGATCATTGACCATTTTTTCTAACGCCATGACGCGATTTTGGTTTTTAAGCAGTGTTCTACTGCGAATCATTAAATCTTGTTCGATCGAACGCAATTCGCCTGCTGATTCCCACATACTTTCACTTGAACCTTGATTGATCTTGATTTCACCAGATTCTTTTAAACGCATTTTTTGTATTGCACTATCATTTGCTACGGTTTGTTTTAATTGATTCAGTTCAGTTTGAATTTGTTTTACAACGGTTTGGACACGTTGCTGTTCCATAGATAGACTATTTTTCAATGAAATAAGCTCCTTTCAAAAGCCGAAAAGTAAAGAGGGGTCATCCAACTTATTTTAAACGCAATTAGCAGTATACCATCCAAATAGTTTGATTACTAGAAAAGTGATTGATTCTATTTTAAAGAATGCATTTTATACAAGAATAGTTGTTATTTAAATGTTTAAATCAACTAATTTTTTGTTAATGATAGAGAAGAAGTTTAGCAACCTTTCCATTAGTAGTGTTATACTAGATGAGTAATTTATCTAAAAAACCAACTAATAGTAACCAATAAAGGAGCTTGATAAAATGGCACAGGAAGAATTGAAAAACAGATCTGAGGTCTCGGAAGCATTAACGTGGGATCTTACAGGTTTATACCCAACTAAAGAAGCCTTTGAAGCTGCAGTAGAAGATATGAAAGCAGCGGTCAAGCAATTTAGTACGACTTATGAAGGAAATTTAACGGATGCTAAAATGATCTGCACGGCTTTAAAACAATACAGTGAAATCATGCAAACAGCAGACTGGACAAATCATTATGCCTTTTTACCAGCTGCTACTGATTTGACCAATCCTGAAAACACCCAATTGTCTCGTTCTATGGAAAATGTATTGGCAGAAATCGGTGCCCAATTATCTTTTTTTGATTCTGAATTAAAAGCAGTAGATACCGCTATTTTAGACCAAGTTGAAAAAGAAGAACCTCAATTCGCGTCTTTTATTCGTCACATCAAAGAAGACAAATCAATTCAATTGGACCCTAAAGTTGAAAAAGCCTTAGCACAACTTTCACCAGTCCTTGGTGCACCGGAAGCCATATACGAACAAGCACGCTTGGCAGATATGGATTTTGGAACATTTAATGCTGCTGGGAAAGACTACCCATTGAGTTTTGTCTTATACGAAGATTTGTACATGTATCATGCAGACACTACTATTCGACGTGCAGCATTTGATAAATTTTCAGCAGTCCTTAGCGATTACCAAAATGTTGTAGCGGCAGCTTATTACACACAGGTCCAAAAAGAAAAAACAATTGCTACTATGCGTGGTTTTGATTCAGTTATCGACTACCTTTTGTACGATCAAGAGGTTGACCGCACATTATACAACCGTCAAATCGACAGCATTATGAATGATCTAGCTCCCGTTATGCAAAAGTATATCAGCCATGTGAAAGAAGTAAATGGGTTGGATAAAATGACCTATGCTGATTTGAAAATCGACTTGGATGCCGATTATTCATCAAAAATCACAGTTGAGCAATCAAAAGAGGTCGTAGTAGATGCGCTGAGTGTCTTAGGGCAAGATTACGTTGATCGGATCATGAAAGCTTATCCAGAACGCTGGGTAGATTTTGTCCAAAATAAAGGGAAATCGACCGGTGGATTCTGTACGTCTCCATATGGCAAACACCCGTATATTTTAATGTCATGGAACAACCAATTATCTGACGTTTACACATTGATCCATGAGATAGGACATGCTGGTCAAGGGATGCTCTCTGGCGAAAACAATGCCCTTTTAGGATCAGAACCATCGCTTTACTTGATTGAAGCTCCATCAACATTCAATGAATTATTATTAACAGAATCTTTAAGACGCAAAAGTGAAGATCCTCGTGAACAACGCTTTGCCTTGTCTAATATGATTTCTAACACGTATTTCCATAACTTTATTACACATTTATTGGAAGCTGCTTATCAACGAGAAGTTTATCAACTGATCGATGAAGGCAAAAGTTTTGATGCAGCGGCATTAAGCGACATTAAACGATCTGTATTGCATAAATTCTGGGGAGATGCAGTTGAAATCAATCCAGGAGCAGAATTAACGTGGATGCGCCAAAGTCATTATTATATGGGATTGTATTCTTACACATACTCTGCAGGGTTAACGATCGCGACTCAAGCATTCTTACGCATCAAAGAACTGGGCCAACCAGCAGTAGAAGAGTGGTTGGAATTCCTAGCTTTAGGTGATCAATACCGTCCAGCTCCAGCTGCTAAAATTGCAGGTGTCGACATCACGACTGATAAACCTTTATCTGATACGATCCACTATTTAGATGAATCTGTTGATAAAATCATTGCATTGACCAAAGAGATTACGATTTAAACTTCATTCACAAAAAAAACAAGTTTGTCTAACTCATTAGCAGAAGACTCAGCTCCATTTTTGATGGTTTCTTTCATCAGAAATAGAAGCTGAGTCTTTTTCGGATCAACTATTTTTGAACTTTGCTATTTGCTTGGTAAGCGATAGGGGAAGTGGGAGTCACGGGAGCCGCTTGTTCATCAAAGGACCTTTCATGAACAAGTAGAGCGGCATATTAGTATCACTCCCTTATGAAACAGCCCGGCACCAAAGAGTGAGACTAAAAAAAGTCAGCACTCTTTGGTCAAAGTCGTTTTCACGTGAAAGCGAAGCAAGAAAAAATTCTTACTCCGCTATGAAAATAGTGCAAAGGTGTTTTATCGTGCAGCTAAGTTTTTTTGCGTTAATCAGATCTAGAGGCTTCTTGGGACCCTACCTTTCCATAGAAAAAGCCTTTGCTAAAATCGCAAAGGCTTTAAAAGGGGTATGGATTACTCATTTATGGGGGTAAATAAGTAGAAAAAAAAGTTTCAGGTTTGGTATGTCTTTAGTATAAACGCTAGGTGTGAAAATTTAATGGTCATTTCTCTCTATATTGTGACAATGACTAAAAGAAAGTGTGAAGATTTTAGGAAGAAAGCTTTAATTGATTCAAGCCATCAAAAGTGTATAAATAGTAAAAGCTAAGAAAGCAATGATCAGTAAATTAAGGATGAAAAAGACAATCGTGTATGTTTGACTTCTGGCTTTCAAGGATAAAATCATTGATAACGTGCTTAATAAAACAGCAACAATGAGAACGCTAAGAAAAACAGGGAAGCTAAACAATGAAAATTGACTTTGAATAAAAATTGAGAGGATGGTCAACACGATTGAAAGAGAAAATAAGATAGTTGGCCATTTTTGAGTATTTTTTTTAGTATTATACATAAACTAGAACTCCAATCTTTTTAGTGTGTATTGTCGATAAACTTAAGTATACAATGTGGTATTCTGCATAACAATAGTTTCCTAAAAGATGACTTCTTTTTGTAAGAAAGGTAATGAAACATATTTAGTTAAAGTTGAAATGACGGGTTCTATCAAGAAGCTAAATGTTTGGCTGACAGCTAATAAGATATACTTATGTAACTAATAAACGGATCGAAACAGTTAGATCCTGTCTAACTGTTTCGATCCGTTCATCAAAAGGTTATTTTTTTCGTTTTGTTTCAATAAAACCTTGGTAGAGTGAAGAGAAAGCGGCAAAGAGGATACCGGTTATTGGAAAAATGATCCAAGCCGTACCCCAAGCATTGTAAACAAAACCTAAGAATAAATAAACAGCTGTAGCTGATGGAAAGATAACTCCTGCAATCGTATCGGTCAGTTTGCTAGCAATGACTCTTTCAGGTTTATAATCACCAATTGAGAGCAGCTTTTCATAGGTGGAATTCAGAGTGCCATAAAAGACAAATAGGAAAACCCCAACAGCTACAAAACCCAATAGGAAAATGACAGACCAAGCGCTATCTTCACCTAAAAGAACAACCGCTAGCAGTAACGAAATGGGAGCTAAAATACAAAGGATCACACCAGAAGCAATGGCCTTCGCAAAACTAGGCTTGAAATCTTTCATTTCTTGATTCAAGTTGACACGCGTAGCGGGATCAAGAATGATATTTTTTTTATTAAGATCAAATTGTTCTTCTTTCGACCCAAAAATGATGAAAATGCCAACAGCGATAGCAATAAAAATAAAAAGCGGAATAACTGATAATATATCGATATTTTCCATAGCTGCTGAAGAAAAAACTAAAATGGCAACTTCACGGAATAAAATCATGACAGCCGGAGCTAAAATACAAAGAGCAACACCAGCTCCAATGGCCATTCCATACTTGGATCGGTGCTGCATAAACGCTTCAACTTGTGTCTCTGACAAATAAACGGAATGGTCATCAGTTTGTTCTGATTCAGTTTCTGAATGATATTCTGCAATAAGTTTATCGGTATGGCCAAATTCAGATAAAACTGCACCAATGGCTTCATTTTCACTTTTACCCTCTGCTTTTAGTTGACGGTATTTATCTTCCATATCAGTGAGCATATCCTCTTTAAGCTGCAGCATTTTAGAAGTCCGGGGTAAATTAACAAAAATCGATTCGACATATTGCTTTATTGTGTCCATGAGTTTTATTCCTCCTCAATAAATTTGTCCATCCTATTTTTTAAATCCAGCCAGTTCCTTACTCCAACCATCTTGTTAACTAAAGTATACCTCCTTTACTTATAACAGATAAAGCAATCTGAACTGAATGAGCAAATTAAAATCATATGTATTACAATAGATAGAGTTCTCAGAAATGTTAGCGATAAAATTTTAGTTTGGAGTGAGTTATTTTGTTACAAAGTATTTTTTCAGCTAGTGCTGTTTATATTTCCACCAGCATTGATTATTTATTTATCTTGCTGATCATCTTTTCCCAAAGTCATACCAAAAAAGGGTTACGTCAGATTTATTGGGGCCAATATCTTGGAACAGGAATTTTAGTAATGGTAAGTTTATTTGCAGCTTATGTGCTGAATTTTATTCCGCAAGATTGGATCATTGGTCTCTTGGGATTGATCCCGATTTACTTAGGCATCCGAGTTGCTGTAACAGGTGAAGAGGAGGAAGAAGAGGAAGTCGCTGAAAAGCTAGAAGCTAGAGGGACAAGTCGCTTGTTCTGGACAGTTGCCTTGATAACGATTGCTTCTGGTGGCGATAATTTGGGTATTTATATCCCTTACTTTGCTTCTCTATCTGTTTCAGAAATCATCATTGCCCTAGTTGTATTTGTTATCTCTATTGCTCTTCTTTGCTTTATTAGTTATAAATTGGCAAAAATTTCTTTTGTCTCGACTACTTTAGAAAAATATGAACGAGTTATTGTACCAATAGTATTTATTGGATTAGGAATCTTTATCATGATCGAAAATAACACCATACAAACGCTTTTAAACTGGATCAACTAAGGCTAATGAATTTTCGCAGTCTTAGAATTTAATGATCTGATATAAGCAGCGGATTTCATATATTGGGATGTGTGATGCTAGAATTAGCTGTTCCTTGTATGACAAATCAAAAAAAATAGCACCACGCTCCTTTTTCTTTCAGGAGAGTAATGCTATTTTTTATTGTTAGCGGAGTTACGTTCTAGGTGTCCGGTTTTTTCCAAACATAAAAGCCAAAGCTGTGATAGCCAAGCCGACTATAATAAATAATGTTCCAATAATCGGATCTCCTGATTTAACAGGTCCAAAATAACCAAAAATGATGATCATCAGACCGATAACTAATAAAATTTTACCTATCATATTAAGCATAACGCGTACCTCCCGTACAGTGTTTGTTTAGCTAGTATAACAAATAAAGAATACTAATACGAACAAGAGATAAAAGTGCTGAGAATAAAATTGTAAAAAAAGGCAAAATAAATCATCTTCTTTGACTAAGATTTTTAAACGTCCTATACTAAACTTGAGCAAAGGATATACTTGCTCAAAAGGTCTAAAAAAAAAAGAGAAAGAAGGAGAGATTTATGAGTAATTTATTTCCAGCAGGACGTGATTTCATGAATTTTAGTAAGAACTTTTTCGAAGATCCTTTTGACCACTTATTACCAAGCACAGCGAATTTTAACGTAGATATTCGGGATGAAGACGATGCTTATATCGTAGAAGCTGAATTACCTGGGATGGCTAAAGAGGCTATTCAATTGAAATATGAAGACAATGTTTTGTCTATTGGGGCAACTCAAGAAACAAGTAAAGATGAAAAAGATGATAAAGGCAACTATATCCGCAGAGAGCGTTCAACTAAATCGTATAGCCGCCAATTCCTATTAAAAAATGTTAAAGAAGACGGCGTTGATGCAGTTTTTGAAAATGGTATTTTAACAGTAACATTACCTAAAAAAGTTTCAGACGAAAATAATCCTAAACAAATCGAAATTCACTAAGCAGCTAAAAAGACCACAAAAAGGTGTTGAGACAAAAGTCTCAACACCTTTTTGTATCGAATGTATTTTGAGAAACAAACCAGACATCTGCTTTAAGAACCACCTTTATCTATTTTTTAACGAGGTAATTCATGGCCGCTTCGAGGATAGTCCGATCATTTTCATAAGTAATGAGAGCCAAGGCCTCTTCGAAACTTAACCAGGTACTGTCTAGGACTTCTTCTTCTTGTTTTTGAATAGCTTGTTCAGCAGCATACGCAATAAAATAAATCACGTCTTTTACAGTGCCTTCATATGGTGAATAGTGAACAACGTGTCTAAAATGAGTATCTAGTTCAACCGTTAGATGTGTTTCTTCCATGATCTCTCGTAGAGCGGTTTCTTCTTCCGTTTCCGTTCCTTCCACATGTCCTTTTGGAAAAGCCCAATGTCCGCCATTGTGGTGTTTGATCAATAAAAATTTTGGCGGTTCTATTCCTTTTGTGACAATTATTGCTCCGCATGATTTCTCTTGTTTCATCAGTTATTCCTCCAGTAAGATAAGTTGTTTTGACTAGTATACCAAAAGTAAACCTAAAAAGTTAGCGGAGATGTTTTTTGATAAATTGTAAGTGAAATTGATTGAAAAAAGCGTTTAATTCTTTTATCATTAGGGGATGACAAGAGTAGAAAAAAATAAATGAATAAAAGTAGGAGAAAATTTATGAAACCAAAATACGATCCATTGTTTGAACCTTTTACATTTGCATCGGGAGTCAAAATAGATAACCGCGTGTTTATGGCACCAATGACAACGAATTCTTCTTTTGAAAATGGAATGGTCACGACAGATGAAAAAAAATATTATAAAAGACGTGTTGCAGGTTTAGGAGCTGTCGTGACTTCATGTGCCCAAGTGATGGAAAACGGACGCTTTGCAGGTTCGTTAAGTGCCGCATCTGATAACCGAATCGATAGTCTTTCAAAATTAGCAACAACGATCCAAGATGAAGGACCGAAAGCTATTTTGCAAATTTTCCATGTGGGCCGACTTGGATCCAGAAGAACTTTAAGAGGTGAGCAACCGGTTAGTGCAAGTGCAGTACCTCTGGACGTTGTAGGAGCAGAAGTACCAAGAGCGTTATCTGACGCAGAAGTACACGAACTAGTTGATGCATTTGGACAAGCGACTAGAAGAGCGATCCAGGCTGGATTTGATGGGATCGAATTGCATGGAGCAAATAATTACATGATCCAACAATTTTTCTCACCACATTCGAATCGTCGTGAAGATCATTGGGGAGGATCACTTGAAAAACGTATGAACTTTCCTTTAGCAGTCGTTCAAGCTGCAAAAAAAGCCATTCAAACATATGCTGAAAAACCATTTATTTTTGGGTACCGTATTTCTCCTGAAGAAATAAAAGAACCCGGTATTACAATAGAAGATACACTTCAGCTTGTGGCTAAGTTGAAAGAGCAAGGGTTAGACTACGTTCATGTCTCAACGAATGAATGGACTCAAGGATCAGTTCGCAATCCAGCTGAAGCGACTCCCATTGTTCAACGTATCCAAGAATTTGTTGGAAAAGATTTCCCTATCATTGGAGTAGGATCGATCATCACGCCGGATGATGCTTTAGAGACAATGAAATCGGGTATACCAATTGTTGCAATCGGCCGGGAATTAATCGTTGAGCCTGATTGGATCCAAAAAGTAAAATTAGGTAATGAAACAGCGATTCGTAAAAAAATCAAACCGGAGTATCGTAAAGATCTCATGTTGCCAGACGCTATGTGGGAGTATATTGAAAGCAGACCGGGTTGGTTTCCAATTGTTCATTAATAAAAGCAAACACTAAAAATGATAGATTGTATAATAAGAGTCTGCTTATCAGGAAACTGATGAGCAGGCTCTTATTTTGTTATATATCGATTGTTTAAAAAATAGTGTTCCAAAAGAAATTTCTTCTGGAATAACGGGTTTGCTTGTGGAGAGCCATGGGAACACCTGAAGCCTAAAGAGGAAGTTGTCATGGTTGTTGCTACTTTAGCTGCTTACAAACATGATATACTTGGGCGTTATTTGCCCACAGTGCTTTATTTTAGGCTACAAGCAAACCCTATTCCGCCAAAAATTTCAAGTGAGTGATTAAACTGATTTATTACTACTAAATTCTTTGCTAAAAAGAGTTAAGGTATGATAGTCAATTGCAATCTCATTTTCTACCAATGAGGCTACTATTAAAATCAATGGTTGGGTAGGTAAAGAGGGTTGGACTTATGTCCCAGCCTTTTTTTTTGAGGAAAAAACACGAACAATCTAGTTAAGAAAAGAATGGGAAAATTCCGTTTTAATGCTTTACATAATGTTTTCGAGCAGTTATACTAAAAAAGAATTAATAAATACGAAGTATAAGACTGTTTTAAAAATAAATGTTCGTATTTAATGGGAGGGTTATTTTGGAAGAAAGAATAGGAAATCCAGAAAGAAAAATCGTATTACCGAAAAAAAAGAGGGGAGAAGGGGGAATTGCACCGAAACCCGAATCGAATCTTATTTATCAAGTAGACGATAAACCAGGCTTTTTCTTGATGACTCTCTTAGGATTTCAAAATATACTAACTGCTTTTGGTGGGATCGTAGCTGTGCCCTTAGTGATCTCTGGTATTGCAGGATTTGGGGTCGCAGATACTTCTTATATGATTAGTGCAGCCTTGTTGGGTTCGGGCGTTGTTTCAATCATTCAATCCAAAGGGATCGGACCGAAGTGGTTTCGTGTAGGAGCCGGTCTTCCAACGATCATGGGAACCGATTTTGGTTTCGTCGGTCCGGCAAATGCAGTCATCAATACGATGGGTGGAGGGATTGCTGGTTATTTTGGCGGGACTATGATGGGAGCCGTTTTAGAGATCAGCTTAAGTTATTTTATTAAACCTTTAATGAAATTTTTTCCGCCAGCCGTAACAGGAACCGTTATTTCACTGATGGGATTAACGTTGATGCCTGTTGCCTTTGATTGGGTAGCTGGTGGAGTGGGGTCAGCTAACTATGGTTCACTGCTTAACTTAACGATCGCTACGATCGTATTTTTGATCATTGTTATACTGAATCATTATGGAAGTTCGAAAATCGGGCCTGCAGCAGTACTGATTGGGATCGTTGTTGGTTATGTGATGTGTATCCCGCTTGGAATGGTTGATTTCGGTCAAGTAACTCGAGCTAATTGGTTCGCTATGCCGCAGCTCTTTAAATATGGTGTGAGTTTTGATTTGAAATTTGCGATTCCATTTATCTCAGGCTACTTAGTAACAGTTATTGAAACAGTTGGTGTGATGCAGACTATTGGTGCGGTAACAGAAACAGAATTAACTGATGATGATATTGCAAATGGTGTCCGCGCGGATGGAGTCGGGTCATTTATTGGACCGGCGATCGGGTCAGGCCCGGTAGCGACTTTTAGCCAAAATGCTGGATTGATCCCTTTAACGCGAAATGCCTCTCGTTCAGTTGCGATCGCAGCGGGTGTTCTATTGATGCTAATGAGTTTCTTGCCTAAATTTGCGACACTTGTATCGATCATGCCAATGGCTGTTCTAGGTGGAGCAGGAGTTCTGATGTTCGGCAACGTAGCCGCGTCTGGCGTGAAATCATTGTCTCGTGTGAATTTTGACAACCGCAATCTGATCATTGTCGCTGCTGGATTAGGTGTTGGACTAGGCGTGGCTTTCAGGCCTGAAGTAGTAGCCGGTTTGCCAGGAATTCTTGGTGGATTATTTTCATCTGGGATTTCTGCTGGAACGATCGTTACCTTATTTTTGAACATTATTTTGAAAGAAAAACCAACACTGGAAAGCGAAACAATTTAATCAAACAGCAAAACGTTCAGCACTCTGATTTAGGAGTGGTGAACGTTTTTTTAGTTTTAATGAGTTAATAAGTTGGTGAGGCTGTGAGGCGCCACTCATTCGTGAAGTGACCTTCCACGTAAAAGTAACGTAGGAAATAGTGTCTCACTCGTTCGTCAACAGGGTATTGACGAACGAGTGAGACATGAAAATGTGTTTACTTCTACGTCAAACAGGGTTGCTCGTAGAAGTAGACCCTAGAAATGCTTTTACTCTTTCGTGAAACATGCGCCAAATGGGAAAATAAAGGACATTGACTACTTTTCGCTATAATACGTCATCTGCCGGGACAAATGACGATGATAATTTGTTTTTAAGATCACGCGGATCCGTTCTTTAGAGTAGATCGCTCCACACCATTGGTAAATCAGATTTGTCGTCATTAAGCTATCAGGAAAAAGCAGTCTAAACTCTACAATACTACGCTCAATAGCACTTATAATGGTTTCTTTGTGACCGCATGCGGTACAAAAGTAAGTTTGTCTTGTATCTCTATAGCTTGTTGAGAAGCAAATGGGGCATAAGATTCCTTTCTGCAATTGATCGAAATGATAAATAGGTAAATTATCGGGACGATAATTTTCATTATGTAACGCTTTTAATTTCTTCCCAAGTTCCACTTGTTTATCTGTGATTGGAAAATTTTGATCAGATAAGGTGTTAAGGTGCTTAGGCAATTGATTTGAAAATAGAAATAGTTTGTTTGGCAGCAGAGAGTAAAGGTTGAATTCTGGATCAATAAAAACAATAAGAGGATGTATCGGCAATCGGTACCCTAGACTAAGCATCACATTATAAAGAAAGGTCATACTTCTGTCGATTTGTCTCAGGGGATTAAGGATTTTGTAGCCCGATTCCGTGAAAAATGACTCTTCTCTATAAAAGTATGAACTGGCATAATTTTTCACTTCATATAAATAGACGGCATCAGTCGTGATAAGAAGGGAATCGATTTGAAAAACAGTGTCTCTATGGTTCAGAACAAGATCGTTCAATATGAGACCTGACTGGTGAGATCGACTCATACAGACATCAAATTGTTTTTCACCAGCAAAACCTTTTACTTGATTTTCATATTTTATTTTTTCCTCATCCGGTAAATTCATTCGATAATTCAAAGATTCTAAGATACGGTGGGTGACCGATTTTGTTCGTTCTTTTAATAGCATTAGTTTATCGCGCTCCTTAATTTTGATCATTCTCTTTTAATATAAGAAGAAAATAGCAAAAGTCATTTTTTATGGCCTAACTATAATAAGGAATTTGTTCTTGAGGATAAATTTTCACGTAAGATTAGAGAGGATGAGATGCTTCAGTCTTCCATGAAGCTGCCTAGCATGGAAGACTGAAGCCGGAAATAGTGTCTCACTCATTCGTCAACAGGGTATTGACGAATGAGTAGACCTCAAAAAAAGGTTTTACTTCTACGTCAATCAGGGTTGCTCGTAGAAGTAGACCCTAAAAATATTCTCACTCCTTCATCAGTTAATTTAAAAGAAACACAAGAAGCTGCTCGTAACGCAACTTCAGCAATTAAGATAGTGAATGTTTTTTAGTTTAGTAAAAAACATTCAGAAGTGGTATACTGAAAACGATTTCTCAGATAGAAAGAAAGCGAGCTGACAGATATGAAAAGAATGTTTTTAGGGAAAAGTGAATTAATGGTGCCAAATATTGCATTAGGGTGCTGGACAATGGGCAATTTGTCACCTCAAGAAGCGAGTAAAGTAGTTAACAATGCATTGGACTTAGAAATTGATTTTTTTGATTTAGCTGATATTTACGGCGGAGGAAAAGCTGAAGAGATTTTTGGAAAAGTCATTGAAATGGATCCTGCTATCCGTGAAAGAATATTGCTCCAATCTAAAGTAGGTATTCGAAAAGGCAGTTACGATTTTTCGAAAAAATATTTACTTGAGAGTGTAGACGGTATCCTTAAACGTATGCAAACAGATTATTTAGATGTACTGCTGTTGCACCGTCCAGATGCATTAGTTGAACCTGAAATTGTAGCCGAAGTTTTTGATGAATTGGAAAAAAGCGGTAAAGTACGCAACTTTGGTGTCAGCAATCATAATCCTCATCAAATTAAATTATTGAAAAGTTACGTCAAACAGCCCTTAGTTGCGAATCAAATGCAATTTAGCTTGAAGCACACCGGCATGTTGGATGCTGGGATCAATGTGAATACGAAGTTTGATAGTGGGATAAACCGAGATGGTGGAGTATTGGATTATTGTCGTTTAGAGGATATTACTTTGCAAGCTTGGTCACCAATAAAAGATGGTGGAGATATTTTCGTAGACAATAAAAACTATCCTGAAGTAAATGCCAAATTGAAAGAAATCGGTGATCGTTACGGCTTGTCTAATGCAGCTGTGGCTGTTGCTTGGATTCTACGTCACCCTGCTCATATGCAAACGGTTGTTGGAACAATGACATTAGAGCGCTTGAAAGGTTATGCAAAAGCTTCTGAAGTAACGATGACTCATGATGAATGGTATGAGATCTATCTAGCTGCTGGAAATATTTTGCCATAAACGGTAAGCAAAAAGTATTTTTGCAAATAGAATAAAATAAAAAAGGTATTCTTTTGACTTCGATCAAAAGAATGCCTTTTTTTCTGTCAAAATAAATAATGTGTGACAGCATTAAGAACAAATAAAAAAAGAAAATTAAGCCCTTAAGAAATAAAGGAAAATACCGATATGTTATTTAGTAAACGTTTAAAAAAAAGTACTCGTGAGAACTTCTAATCAAATATACGTTGGGGTGTGAAAAGTGTTTTTAAAGAAGGTTTATATAAGGAGGAACTGTCGGTGAAAAATAGACGCAAAAAGAAGAATAGCAGAAAGAAAAGTATAAAAGTAGTGATTATTCCTACACTAATAGCAATGATCACCATACCTATTGTCATTGTGTTGGTTATGAATTATTACAGCACACAAAATTTGTTATCCCAACGTATTGAGCAAAGTGAAAAAAATTTAGCGACCCAATTTACGACCCAATTAGACTGGATCGGTCTAGAATTAGAAAATACGATCAATTCTTTAGCAGAAAAAACGGAATTCCAAGAATTTAATGAATTTCAATCTGAAGCTATCCAAACAGCTATCCAAGAAGATATGCAATCTGTTAAGACGAATAGTATGTACATAGGAAATGCTTACTATGCTCCCGAAGATCAAGCAATAATCGGAACGGTCGAAGATTTACCAACGGACTTTGATGCAAGTGCAGCAACGTGGTACCAAAGAGCTGTTGAACGCAATGGGGCATTGATTTGGAGTGAACCTTATAGCGATGCTGTTACAGGGACAATGGCGATGACGATTTCTAGAGCAATTATTGTCGACGATGTTTTTTATGGCGTTTTGGCCATTGATATAGATCTAACGCGAATGAATAGTTATTTGACCTCTATCCAAAATGGAAATACCGGAAACTTTTTTGTACTTTCCGAAGCAGGCGAGTATATGATGTCTAATGATCCAAAGAAAATTGGAACAAATATCGGTGAGAGTGATTTAATTAAAAAAGCAACCGAACAAACAGGCTATATTCACGATAAGCAAGAAGTTGGCAGTTATTATGCCAAAGTCAGCCGTCTTGGTATGACTGTTTATGGAGTCGTCGGCGAAGACGAAATGGCTAATGAAATCGATGCTATGAATCGAGCAGCTGTGATCGGCTTATCCATTGGTATTGTTATTGCTATTCTAAGTGCATGGATGGCATCCAAGTATGTTATGACGATCACAGCAACTTTGACTAAGGCTTTTAATCAAGTTGAAGCAGGCGATTTGACGACTGAGATCACTGGAGATGATTTCAACATGTTGCCGGATAAACCGTACTTGAAAAAATTGACAAAATCAAAAGCAATCGATGAAAATAGTGATGAAATCGGACGTATCGCATTTGCGTTTAATAAAATGATGCAACAATTCAGGCAAATGGTAGGAGATATCCAACAAAAGAGCAATCGCTTAACAGATATGACCCAAACGCTGAACGATATTTCTAAACAAACAACTTCAGCAACAGAGGAAGTATCTGAGACGATTACCGGAATTGCTCAGGCAACAAGTATCCAAACGAAAGATACGGAAGATACCGTAAGCAAAATGGAAGAGTTAGCGAAAACAGTGGGTGAGATCGATCAAAACATCCAAAAAATGGGACAACACACGGATGACACCACTATCGCCAATGGAAAAAACAACCAAATGATGGCTGAAGTTCATGTGAACTGGGAAACGACGATCGAAACAATGGCCAGATTGGGTGAGAGTATCCATGCTGTAAATGAGGATATTCAAAATATTGAGAAAATCGTTAAAGTCATTGATGGAATATCTGACCAGACCAACTTATTAGCTTTAAATGCTTCTATTGAAGCCGCCCGTGCAGGTGAAAGCGGCAGAGGTTTCGCTGTTGTGGCCAATGAAATCAGGAAATTAGCTGAGAAAAGTGATGAGTCTACAAAAGATATCGCCGCTATTATCAAAGGTATCCAAGAGAAATCAAATGAAATGGTCAGCAAAGTTGAACAATCGCATTCAGAAAGTGAACTCCAAACAAAAACGATCGATGAAGCAATCAATTCGTCAAATAAAGTAACCGACCAAATGGACAAACTTGTTGAAAGTATTATGAACGTTGCCAGCTTAGGATATGTTATCTCTGCTAAGAAAGATGAAACATTAGTAGCTATTGAAAATATCGCTGCATCAGCGGAAGAAAATTCAGCTGGAACTCAAGAAGTATCAGCAAATGCAGAAGAAATTTTAGCAACAATGGAAGAATTTTCATCAAGTATCGCTAAGCTAGAAACCATTGCAAATGAATTGAAAGAAGAAACAGATCAATTTAAAATAAAGTAGCCTATTAAGGTAAAAAAGGATATACGTTCATTCGGATAAGAGTGAACGTATATGATCAAGTAGAGAAGCTGGAGGAGAAGCATAATGGGAAAGTTCGTTGTTTTTAGTAGCGGTGGCCAGTGTTTTGCCATTCCGATCGAAGTGACTGAAAAAATTATACACGTTGAAAATCTAACACGAATTCCAGATACTTCTGTTTATGTGTTAGGAGCGATAGATTATGATGAAGGTATTATACCAATCATTGATTTAAGTGAACGATTCTTTCAAAATAAAACAGCAATAACGGCTGACACGAAAGTAATCGTTATAAGTTGGCAAGACAAAAAAATTGGATTAGCGGTAGATAAAGTGACGAATATTCGTTCATTTGAAAGTACAGACCATGAAACGTCAGAAGAGGCTGATCAAGAATCAGCTAGTTATATAGTAGCTTTTATTCGAACAGAAGAAGGCATTATTTTACAATTAGATGTGGATAGTATTTTTTCAGGAACAGGTAAACAAGAATTGGTATCATTGATCAATCGATAAAAATGGGTAGATTAGAGGAATGGTGAAAATGGATGGCAGATGAATTAAGAGTTGGGATCTCAGATTATAAGGTAGCACAGCAGCCGAATTCTTTAATCACGGTGGGGCTTGGTTCATGTGTAGGGATTGCTTTATATGATCCTAAAACAAAAATCGGCGGCTTAAGCCATATCATGCTGCCGGATAGTAGTGCTTTTAAAGATGCCAACAAGATTGAAAAGTTTGCTGATCTAGCTATCCCTCATATGGTATCCGAAATAAATAAACAAACAAACAGCAACCCGTTAGTTGCTAAGATAGCTGGTGGGGCAAGTATGTTTCAGTTTTCTAAAGATCTTCCGCATGGAAGTATCGGAGATCGAAATGTTCTTGCTGTTGAAGAAGTATTGAAACAATTAGGGATTCCTTTATTGGGCATACATACTGGAGGGAACATGGGCAGAACAATGATCGTCGATTTGGCCACCTTTACAGTAACGGTTCGAATGGTGAATAGAGAAATAATCGTATTGTGAAAAGGGATAGGGGAATATCAAATAATGAACATAAAAGTATTAGTTGTGGATGATTCTCCTTTCATGAGAAAAATTATCACTGAAACAATAACGAGTATCGATGGGTTGGAAGTTATTGGCACAGCTAGAAATGGCCGTGATGCACTAAAGGCAATTCCGCAGCTACAACCAGATGTCATTACTTTAGACATTGAAATGCCGGGATTAAATGGGTTAGAGACACTTGAAATCATAAAGAAAGAACACAATGTACCGGTTATCATGATGAGTTCATTCAGTGGGGAAGATAATACGATCGCAGCTCTAGACTTGGGAGCGATGGACTTCATTGAAAAACCGCATGATATCAGAAATCAATCGGAAGTATTTAAAAATGAAGTAGCAGACAAGATAAAACCGTTATTTGAACAAAAGAAAATGGACATGCCAGTAGAAAAATCTCTTTTGCAGCTAAACGGATTGGAAAAAAGGTTGCCTAAAAAAATAAAAGCTATTACGATAGGTGCTTCTACTGGAGGACCTAAAGCATTATTTTCGATCATTCGGTCTTTACCGGAAAACTTAAGCTTTCCGATTTTTATTGTGCAACATATGCCTAAAGGATTTACGACATCATTCTCCAAACGGTTGGATAAAGAATCAAATGCAACTGTTGTAGAAGCTGAAGAGGGTATGGCAATAAAAGGCGGAATCGTTTATGTCGCTCCTGGTGGATACCACATGCTGATCGAAAATAATCGCATCAAATTGAACGAAGCAGATAAGATCCACGGTGTAAGGCCAGCTGTAGATTACTTGTTTGAAACGGCTGCTGCGGCTTACGGCAGTAACTTAGCTAGTTTTATTTTAACGGGAATGGGGCAAGATGGAGCCCTAGGATTAGCTGAAATCAAAAAAGCTGGCGGGTTTACCGTGGCGCAAAACCGTGAAACGTCAATTGTCTATGGGATGCCAGGCAATGCAGTACAAAAAGGCGTGATCGATGAAATTGCGAGTTTAAATGAAATATCAGATTTGATCAATTGGATGATAAGGATGCGAGGCTAATGTTAAATTTCGAATTTTTTTATGCATGGACAAAAGAACATTTGAATATTAATCTAGATGGATACAAAGAAAAACAGCTTCAACGACGTATCGGAACAATTATGAAGAATACTGGTGCTGTAACTTTAGAAGAATATGCGATTAAAATCCAAGCCGATCCGATCGTTAAAAAGAACTTTTTGAATTATATCACTATTAATGTGACTGATTTTTTCCGCAATAGAGAAGTTTTTGATGAATTTGAAGACTTGATGGTAACGTATCTTGAGCCCCGTTTTGGTCCTTTGAAAATCTGGAGTGCAGCGTGTTCTACTGGAGCAGAAGCCTTTTCATTAGCAATGATCATGGACAAACATAAAATTGCCCAAGCAGAGAAAATAACCGCTACCGATATTGATGAAACCATATTAGCAAAAGCTAAAAAAGGGATCTTTACGAGTGTCGAAATTAAAAATGTCGATGAAGAAAATCGCAAACGGTACTTCACCCATGAAGATCATACTTTTTATCTGTCTAATCAAATCAAAAATAAAGTGGCATTTAAAAAACATGATTTGATTGGCGATCGATTTGGAAGAGACTATCACGTCATCGTCTGCCGCAATGTGACCATTTATTTCAAAAATGAAGTAAAAGAAGAATTGTATCAAAAATTCAGTGATGCACTCGTTCCAGGCGGCTTATTTTTCACAGGAGCCACAGAAACGATTTACAGTCCAGAAAAGTACGGCTTGATTAAACGCGCTTCATTTATTTATGAAAAAATCTAATGTACAAGTACGAAACAATGAAAGGGAGGGATACTATGGATGAAAATAGCAAATACCTCGATTTATTTTTTGAAGAAACAGATGAACATTTGCAAAGTTTAAACGAACAAGTGCTTGAATTAGAGAACAATCCAGCAGATTCCAGTATTGTAGACGTCATGTTTAGATCGGCTCACACGATCAAAGGAATGGCCGCAACCATGGGTTACGATACGATGGCTAAATTAACGCATAAGATGGAGAATGTATTTGATTTGTTGAAGAAAAGAATCATCATCGCTGATGCAACGTCGATTGCACTAGTGTTTGATTGCTTGGATACATTATCCGACTTAGTGGAAGATCTAAGAGCAGGAAATGATGCAGAGCGTGATATCACAAATCTGATCCAACGTTTGGATCATGTGTCTTCCGGCGAAAGCACAATAGAAGTATCCGTCATCGAACCGGTAACGGACTCATTGCTTAACTTATCTTTAGAAAAAGTTGAGGATTCCGATTTAATGATCATTGAAGCAGCTAAAGAAGATGGCTATAATGCTTATGTATTAGCTATCGGAATCGATGAAGACAGTTCAATGAAAAATGCGCGTGTGTATCTTGTTATGAGTAAGTTGGAGCAACACGGAGATGTCTTATATTCAGAACCAGGGACAGAAGTGCTGGAAAATGATGATTTTGGCAATATCTTTAAATTGATCTATGTCAGTAAACTAGATGAAGAAACGGTCCTTAACTTGGCATTAGATAACAGCGAAATTGAGGAAGTCTTGATCCAAACGATCCGTCAAGCGGATGACTTACTGATAAAAGAGGCCGAAAAAGTTCAGGCTGAACAATTTGAAAAACTTGAGGAGCAAAAAACAGCAGCCATCGTTGAAGCTAGTCAAACACCAACGAAAGCAGTAAGTAAAGCAAAAACGCAAAACCATGCGATGAATCAATCGATTCGAGTCGATATCGGGAAATTAGATTCCTTTATGAATCTAGTTTCTGAATTGGTTATTTACCGCACACGATTAGAAGATCTAAGTGATCAATCATTGGTTTCTGAAATGAAAGAGCCGCTTGAACATGTGGCCAGAATCAGTTCAGAGTTGCAAGAACTAGTTTTAAAAATCAGAATGCAGCCTGTCAGCACAGTAATGACTCGTTTCCCTCGTATGATCCGTGACTTAGGTAACGAATTAGGCAAAGAATTCGATTTAGTGATCGAAGGAGAAGACACTGAACTGGACCGTACTGTGGTTTCAGAACTAAGTGAACCTTTAGTGCATCTACTTCGAAATTCAGCAGACCATGGCGTAGAAATGCCAGAGGAACGTGTGAGACTAGGCAAAGATCCAAAAGGTCTGATCAAAATCACGGCTTATCAAGAAGGAAACCGAGTAGTATTGACGTTGACGGATGATGGCAAAGGCGTTAACCCAGCAGTGATCAAAGAAAGTGCTGAGCGAAAAGGTGTTTCAACTGAAGGGATGAGCGACAAAGAGATCCAACAACTGATCTTCCATCCTGGTTTTTCAACGGTAAAAGAAGTGACCAATATTTCTGGGCGCGGTGTCGGAATGGATGCGGTCAAGCAAAAAATCACTGAATTAGGTGGAACGGTTGAATTGGAAAGTGTGGTCAATAAAGGAACCGTTTTTAGAATCAACCTACCGTTGACCTTATCTATTATTCAATCATTGTTGGTAAAAGTTGGGCAAGATGCTTTCGCTATTCCTTTAGGGATAATCAAAACGATCGTTAAAGTGACTGAACAAGACATCATTCGCGTACACAACCGGGAAGTCTATAAATACGAAGGGCTGGCTGTTCCAGTCGTACGATTGAATAAAACATTGGGTATGGAAGCAACAGAAGAATCCAATCTGCATTTGGTGTTGGTAAAACAAGGAGATAGCTACAATGCTCTGGCAGTAGATGATTTGATCAGACAACAAGAAATTGTTGTTAAAAAATTAGGTCAAGAATTAAATATGTTGAAAAATTACTTAGGAGCTACTATTCTAGGAGATGGCAGTATCATCTTGATTTTGGATGTGTCAACCATTTGCAGTGAAAGAGTTGGTGAATACAGTGAAGTCTAATTATTCAGCAATGGAATTAGATGTGTTAAAAGAAATCATCAATATCGGCGGTGGACATGCTGCGACTAGTCTGTCCCAATTGATTGATAAACCGGTCCATATGACTGTTCCAGTGATTGAAATGATGCCTTATAAAGATGTTTATGAGCAAATCATGCCCGAAGAAACCGTCATAAAAGCGATTGTCATAAAAATGATGGGCGATGCAGAAGGCGTATTCTTATTTACGGTTGATCAGCAATTTTCAAAAGATTTAGTGTCTATGATGCTACCAGACAATACACTTTACTCGGAAGCTATGGCTGATTCAGCTTTACAAGAGTTGGTAAATATATTAGTGAATTCATTTTTGAATGCTGTCATGAAATTGATGGACCGAAACCTAGTCACATCCGTACCTCTTATTATTGAGGATATGTTTGGTGCGATCATGAGCAGCATCTATATGGAGCAAAATCAGTATGATGATTCTATTATGATCATAAAAAATGAGTTTTATTATTTAGGCGATCGATTAGAGTCTTCATTGTATTTCGTGCCAAAACCAGGGATAATAGAAAAGATGTTACAAGTACTAACAGTTTGAGAGGAGAAAAACAAATGACAAAAAATGTAATGATCGTAGACGATGCAGCTTTTATGAGGATGAAACTGAAAGATATTTTAGAAAAAAACGGCTATAAAGTAGTAGCAGAAGCTCAAAATGGAATTGAGGCTGTTGAAAAATATAAAGTTGAAAAACCAAACTTAGTGACAATGGATATTACGATGCCTGAGATGGATGGGGTAGATGCTTTAAAAGAAATCAAAGCTTTCGATCCAGCTGCTCGTGTTGTGATGTGTAGTGCAATGGGGCAACAAGGTATGGTTATGGATGCTATTCGTTCTGGAGCAGTCGATTTTATCGTGAAACCATTCGATAGTGATCGCGTTATTAAAGCTTTAGACAAAGCAAGTTTATAAAGGTGACAAAAATATGCAGATGATTATTTTTACTCTAAACGAAAAATATTATGCCTTTTCTTCTGAAAACGTTGAAGAGATAACAACTAAGATCCCATGGACCCCAGTCCCTAAATCTCCAGCCTGGGTCCAAGGACTCGTTAACTTGCGCGGAAATGTGATCACATTGATAAATTTTTATAAATTACTTTCTCCCACTGATGAAACAAAAGAAATATGGTACAATAATATTATCATTGTGAAAAATGATGAGGAAAAAATAGCATTCATGGTGGATGATGTCGCCTGGGTCTTGGATATTGAGCCATCCGCAGTTCAACAGTTGGATGACCAAATTGATGAGTTAGTGTCCAGCGTGATTCAAGTAAAAGACCAAATAGTGAGTGTCATCAATATGGAGAAACTATTTTTATAAAAATGAGGGATAAATAGTGAAGCAAGTTTTATCACAACAAGAAATCGACTCGTTATTGCAAGCAGTAGAAAGTGGCGAAATCGATGCTAAAGGTCTAGATGAAAAAGAACAAGAGAATAAAGTTAAAAGTTATGACTTTAGACGTCCGGTTCGTCTTTCAAAAGAATACATAAGTACCTTGAACATGGTCTTCGAAGAATTCACTAAGATAGTTAGTAATATCTTGTCTACTCAAGTTAGAACCAATGTTGATGTGCAGCTAGCTTCAATTGAACAAGTGAGCTTTGATGAGTTTGTCCACTCGGTTCCTCGGTTTACGTTGATGGGCTTATTCCATTCTGCTCCCTTAGAAGGAACACAAATCATCGAGATCAGTCCACAACTTTGTTTGCAACTGGTCGATCTGTTGTGCGGCAGTACGGAAATTCGCGACACCAAAGAGGAAATAACGAAAGAAAGTTTTACGGATATTGAGATGGCTATTTTAGAAGAGGTCTTAAACAACTTCATCCATTCATTTGAATTGGCATGGCGTGATGTGGTGAAAATTGAAGGAAAAATTGATTCAACTGAAACCAATCCGCAAATCATGCAGACGATGTCTCCAAATGAACCAGTCGTATTGGTTACATTTACTGTTGAATTGTTTACTGTTCGAACGTTTATAAATTTATGTATCCCTTATATCTTTTTTGAAGGTATGTTAGATAAATTGAGTTTACGCAATTGGTTCCATTCTGAAAAGGAAACAGATCATTCAGATAGCGGAAAATTAGAGAAAAGTCTGCATGCTGCCCCAGTAAACATGGAAGTACTTTTAGGAGAAACAGTCATGACGTTGGAAAACTTTCTACAACTAGAATTGGGAGACATCATTCCTTTGGATGGTAAAACATCTGATCCGCTAGTCTTGTCAGTTGAACAACTTCCGCGGTACTTTGTTAAACCTGGATTAAAAGGAAAAAACATGGCGGTTGAAGTATTACAGTATATTGGAGGAGAGACAGACGAATGAGTAGTGGGAAATTAACGCAAGAAGAAATTGACGCAATGATGAGTGGAAATGCAAGTATTCCTGAGCCAACACCAACTGACACTCTTGATCAAACACAAATAGATATTATTGGAGAAATCGGAAATATCTCAATGTCTCAAGCTGCTACAACACTGTCTGCCATTTTGAATCGCCGAGTAACGATCACGACTCCGGTTGTGTCTTCTCTAAAATTCCAAGAGATCATCGACGAAAGTAAGACACCAAAAGTGGTGACAACGATCGAGTTTAAAAAAGGATTAGTTGGCAGCAACTTATTAATGATGAATGAAAAAGATGCTATTATTATTGCCGATTTAATGATGGATGGCGATGGCGACGCCGAAGGAAAAAAATTCACTGAACTTGAATTGAGTGCTGTAGGAGAAGCCATGAACCAAATGATGGGCTCTGCTGCAACAGCGATGGCTACCATGTTAGAACGCATCGTAGATATCTTCCCACCTGACGTTGAAGTGTGGGAAAATCAAGATAATGTGAATTACGATAAGATCAGCGGCGATACAGTTGTATGTAAGATCGCTTTTCAAATGACCGTAGATGATCTGATTCAAAGTGAGATCATGCAGATCTTCACACTTGAAACCGTTCGAACGATTTCAAGTATCGTACTAGCAGATGAAGGTGAAGTGATCCAAGATCGCGAACTGCCTAAAGCTAAAGCAGAAGAGATGAAAGCTCCAGTTGAACCAGCTGCTAGTCAACCAACGCAAGATACAGAAGATAAGATCGGGATCCAAAAACCGGAATTCCAAGAGCTGACGCATGCGGGGAGTTTGAAAACACCGCGTAATTTAGATCTGATCATGGATGTGCCGTTGCAATTTAGTGTCATGCTAGGCGAAAGCAAAAAAACGATCAAAGACATTTTATCGCTGGGAACAGGTTCAGTTGTTGAATTGAACAAGATGACTGATGAGCCATTGGAAATTTATGTGAATGGCAAGTTGATCGCTGAAGGTGAAGTTGTCGTGATCAATGAAAGTTTCGGAATCCGCATCACTAATATCTTGAGCAAAGAACAACGAATCAAACATTTGAACTAATCATAAAAAAAGTTTAAAAATAGTGGTTGTGCAACAAAAAGAAATTTCTTCTGGAATGACGGGTTTGCTTGTGGAGAGCCATGGGAACACCTGAAGCCTCAAGAGAAAGTCTTCCGGCTTTCAAGCTTCAAACAGAGCGTAATCGCTGATGCGCTAACGCTCTGTAATTCACATTGAATCCTTTACATGGCTACAAGCAACTCCTATTCCGGCAGAAATTCCAAGTGAGTGATCCAACCTGTCTATCAATACTAAAAATAGCTACTTATAATGTTTCAAAAAGGCAAAGAAGTCAGAACATATTGTTCTGGCTTTTTTTAGTTTTTGCTTGAATAGTGGAAAAGCAATTGATAGTATAGAAGAGTCTAGTCCATGAACGGATGTACATAAAAAAATAAGAGTGTTTAATAAATAGGGTCAATGTTTCAAAAAGAAATTTCTTCTGGAATAACGGGTTTGCTTGTGGAAATCCATGGGAACACCTGAAGCCTGAAAGAAAGTTGTCATGGTTGTTGCTGCTTTAGCAGCTTACAAACATGATACACGTGGGCATTATTTGCCCACAGTGCTTCATTTTAGGCTACAAGCAAACCCTATTCCGCCTGAAATTTCAAGTGAGAGATTAAATCGATTTATTGACACCAAAAATTATAGAGCCCTATCGATTTCTCGAAAAATGGGGTTGGTGTTTCAAAATAAATTTCTTATGGAATGACGTGTTTGCTTGTGGAGAGCCATGGGAACACCTGAAGCCTAAAGAGACAGTCTTCCGGCTTTCAAGCTTCAAACACAGCGTAATCGCTAAAGCGTTAACGCTGAGTAATTCACATTGAATCCTTTACATGGCTACAAGCAAACCCTATTCCGCCAAAAATTTCAAGTGAGTGATCCAACTGATCTAGCAATACAAATGATAGTAGACTTGGAAAGAACAAATTAAAGACGGCTTTTTTAGCTCAAAGACTTAAGTATCTTGAAAAACGGCCGATAGTAAAAGTGTAAGGCAAAAACTGCCGGTAACTAAACTCAAAAACAAAAATCCAATAAAAAGAAGTAAAGCATACGAAAGGAGCACCAATCATGAAAATAGGAAATAATGGTTACAACCAATATGTTAATAATGTCCGCCAAAATCAAGAAAACACACATAGCAAAGGATTGGCTAAGACGAACGAAACGGTTAACGAAGAATCTGTAACGGTCGATATATCTGATGCAGCTAAACAACTTGCTAAAGCTAAATCAACGGATGCTAAAGCAATGACACCAAATGTAGAAGCAATCAAAAAAGCAGTATTAAATGGTACTTACAACGTATCGCCTGAAAAAATTGCGAGCGGTATGATGCAAGCAATGAACAACCAAAGGGAGTACACAGAGTAATGAGTAAAAAAGCGACAGCACTTGATACATTAACGCAATTTAAAAGCGTGTTGCTGGATGAAAAAGATGCGCTGATCAAAAACGATAGTGCGAAAGTTAAAGCACTTGTAGAGAAAAAACAAGCCTTTTTAGATAGACTTCCGACTTTAACGACTGATGGGTTAAAAAAAGAAGACCTTACGGGAGTGGTTGAAGACATCAAAAATCTTCAACAAACAAATTTGATCCTGACAAAACAAGCGATCAACTACCAAGAAATGGTGATGGAAGCTATTACTAAAGGGGTCAACAAAGGCGGTTCTACTTACTCCAAACGGGGAGATTACAGTTCCGCACAGCAAGCCAATTTAATCGATCAATCCCTATAAAGAGGTGAAAGAATGTCAGGTTTATTCGGAACACTAAACAATGCAACAAAAGGGTTGAGTGTGCAGCAATCTGCTTTGCAAACAACCAGCCACAACATCTCGAACGCAAATACTGAAGGTTACTCTAGACAAAAAGTTACCATGGTAGCCGACAATCCGTATACTCTTGGAGGAATCGGTCAGCTTGGTACAGGAGTCAGGATCGCATCTATCGATCGTATCGTTGATCCATATGTGAACAACCAACTTCGAAATGAGAACTCTTCGCTAGAAATGTATAGCCAAAAATCGGACGTCTTAGGCCAACTGGAAGGAATCTTCAATGAACCTTCAACAACTGGTTTAAACAATAACTTGAGCCAAGTCTTTTCTTCTTGGACTTATTTAGGTTCTAACCCGGAACTTGCGACTGCTAAAACAATGGTAGCCCAAAATTCAGAAACATTTACCGATACCTTGCACCATATGTCGAATCAAATCGACAGCCTGCACGAAGGAACGGTTCAAGACATTGAGAAAAATGTACTGGATTTCAATTCAAAAGTTCAACAACTGGATTCCCTAAATAAACAAATCTTTAATGTGACATCGCAAGGTCAAGCACCGAATGATTTATTGGACCAACAAGATAGACTGTTAAGTGAATTAACGGGGATTGCTGGCGTTGAGGCTAGTTACGATAAGTTTAACCGTGTCAGCGTCAGTGTTGGTGGACAGAGTGTTTTAACCGAAGATTCAATCAATAAAATGAGTGTCGCATCAGATCCAGTTGGTCAATTGATGGTCAACAAAGAAACGATTGCTATCAAATCAGGTAACATCAAAGGTTCTCAAGAAGCTTTGACTGAAATCGACAACAAGAAACAAGAACTAAATGAATTAGCTTATACTTTTGCAACAGCCGTAAATAAGGTACATAGTGATGGTGGTGAAGGTGCTGATTTCTTTAAATTAGGTACAGACAAAAATTATGCAGCTTCCATTCAAGTAAACCAAGAAATTTTAGACGATGTCTCAAAAATCAATGCAGGAAAAAACATTACTAATGTAGTAGGCGGAGACGGTACACGTGCTCAAGCTATTGCTGCATTGCAAAATACTAAATTAGAATACTCCGCTGATCCGGCAGAAATGAAGTACAATGAAGATACAATGAAGATCGATAATCAAGTGGGCGGTTCAACCATCTCTGGTGCATACAACGATAGTGTCACGCAAATGGGAATCGTAAAGCAGCAATCTGATAACATGGTAGATAGTCAAGAAAGTTTAGTTAGTCTGCTTGAAGCCCGTAAAGATTCCGTATCAGGTGTTTCAATCAATGAAGAAGTAACGAATACGATCACGTACCAAAGTGCTTTTCAAGCCAACGCTCGCATTATTTCAGTAGTTTCAGAAATGCTCGATACGCTAATCAACCGAACGGGGGTATAATAAATGCGCGTAACCGATTCGTTAATGTCGAAAAATTTTTTACGCAATCTTTCGGCTAATACAGAGAATGTCATGAAATACCAAAATCAATTATCAACCTTAAAAGAAGTCAGCAAACCATCTGATGATCCTTTAAAAGTGTCAAAGATTTTAGATCTTAACAATTCCATTATTCAAAATGACCAATACAAAACAACCATAAATGACGCAGTCCAATGGACAAATGTGCAAGATTCTGCATTAAGTAGCGCAACAGAATCAATGCAACGGATCAAAACCTTGATTCAATCTTCAGCCAACGACACGTTGAGTCATGAAGACCGTCAAGCCAATAAAGCCGAGATAGAATCTGAAATCCAGGGGACAGTCGATGCATTGAACACCAACTTTGGTGGACGCTATATTTTTGCCGGAATGAACACGACTGAAAAACCCTTCAACGTAGAAAAAAATGCAGATGGTAAAATCACTGGCATTACCTATGAAGGAACAAAAGAGGGTAATGGAAATCTTTCTCGTGAAATTGCACCAGGTGTTTCAGTTGAATTGAATACCGATGGTCGTAAATTCATGAATGCTCAAAATACTGATGGATCAGATAATCTAGGTACCTTCTTTTCTGAAGTCTTAACAGCTTTAGATTCTGATGATACCAAAAAATTATCTAGCTTGTTAGATAGAGCAGATCAAGAGATTGAAAATGTGGTTTCTAATCGCGCAAAAACGGGCTCTATCTATAATCGATTGAATGCAACATTAGAGCGCAACGACAGCGAAAAGTTAAACTTAAAATCGATGTTATCTGAAAATCAAGATATCGATTTAGCGGAGAAATACATGGAATATACTATGGAGTCAACAGCTTATCAAGCAGCTTTATCCATGGGAACTAAAATATTGCAAACCAGCATACTAGACTATCTATAAGATAGTCTAGTATTTTTTTAACTTTAATTATAAAAAGACTTAACTCCTAATTAACTCTGCCGATATGAGGAATATAAGGCAAGATTCAAGAAGAAGTTTAGAATGTTAAATAAGATTAAGAATAAAAAGAAAAAACATCCTTAACAGATAATGAAACGTGCCGATATAAGAGATATAAGGCAACATAATCACAAAATAGACTTTAGGAGGAACACAATCATGAGAATCAATACAAATACAGCAGCAATGAATACTTACTCTCAATTAACATCAGCTAATGCTTCAAAAAGTAGCTCATTAGCTAAATTATCATCAGGTCTACGTATCAACAAAGCTGGGGATGACGCAGCAGGTTTAGCAATCTCAGAAAAAATGAAAAACCAAATTTCAGGTATGACTCAAGCTTCGCGTAATGCTCAAGATGGTATTTCATTGATCCAAACAGCTGAGGGTGGATTAACAGAAACACACAGCATTTTAAACCGTATGCGTGACTTAGCTGTTCAAGCAAAAAATGATACCAATACTACTGAAGACAGAGGAGCAATTCAAAAAGAAATGGATTCTCTAACATTAGAAGTAGATCGTATCGCTAACCAAACAGAATTTAACGGTAAAAAGTTGTTGAAAGAAGCAGTTGCAACTGAAGGAAGTAGTTTTACATTCCAAATTGGAGCTAATAAAGGGCAAGATATTACATTGAAAGTTGCAGATATGACATCAGCTTCACTAAAAATTGGAACGGTTGATGCGGTTGGAGCAATAACTGATAAATTAGATGTAAGTACTGTAACTACACCAGCTGCTTTTGATGCTGTTATTGGAAAATTAGATGAGGCAATTAAATCTGTATCAACAGAACGTGCAAACTTAGGAGCAACTCAAAATCGTTTAGACCACACAGTTTCTAACTTAGCTACAACAAAAGAAAACTTATCAGAAGCTAATTCTCGCATTACAGACGTAGATATGGCTGAAGAAATGATGAGCTTTACTAAATCAAATATTCTTTCTCAAGCTTCAACAGCAATGTTGGCACAAGCTAACCAAATGCCTCAAGGCGTTCTACAATTATTACAATAATAGTTTGATTTAGCTGGTTGACTTGAAAGTTGAAATAATTAATTTTATTTCAACTTTTTTTATTCACTATTAAGAAACTTACAAATGAACCGATATAGACAAAGAAGAAACAAAAAAAAATTAACATTAGGAGGAAATACAATTATGAGAATCAATACAAATACAGCAGCAATGAATACTTACTCTCAATTAACATCAGCCAATGCTTCAAAAAGTAGCTCATTAGCTAAATTATCATCAGGTCTACGTATCAACAAAGCTGGGGATGACGCAGCAGGTTTAGCAATCTCAGAAAAAATGAAAAACCAAATTTCAGGTATGACTCAAGCTTCGCGTAATGCTCAAGATGGTATTTCATTGATCCAAACAGCTGAGGGTGGATTAACAGAAACACACAGCATTTTAAACCGTATGCGTGACTTAGCTGTTCAAGCTAAAAATGATACAAATACAGATGATGACAGAGGCGCTATCCAAAAAGAAATGAATTCATTAACATCAGAAATAGATCGTATTGCTAATCAAACAGAATTTAATGGTAAATCATTGTTAACAGCAAAAGACACTACTACTGGCGCAGCGACAGCAGCTGACACTAAATTTACTTTTCAGATTGGAGCAAATAAAGGACAAGATATTACATTAGATATAAAAAATATGACCGCAAAAAGTTTAGGAATTGACTCAGCTGCAGTTGGAGATACTGCAGTGCCTTTAGACGTTTCAAAGGTGGGTATTACAGCAGGAGAATTTGATACGGTTATTGGTACAATTGATACTGCTATTAGTAAAGTATCAACAGAACGTGCGAACTTAGGTGCAACTCAAAACCGTTTAGATCATACTGTTTCTAACTTAGCAACAACTAAAGAAAACTTATCAGAAGCAAACTCTCGTATTACTGATGTAGACATGGCTGAAGAAATGATGAGCTTTACTAAATCAAACATCCTTTCTCAAGCTTCAACAGCAATGTTGGCACAAGCTAATCAAATGCCTCAAGGTGTACTACAATTATTACAATAATAATTGCATAGAATCTTTGAAGTACCATAAAAAGCCGGCATTGTGTCGGCTTTTTATTTATAGTAAACTATACGATGTTGAGAAATGGAGTTGTCAGACATGGATATTATACAAGCTGTCACGAAATCTCTTCAAATTCGTCCGATTGAATCAAACACAAATCGGCAGTCTAATGTTCAAAAATACGAGACAATAGAAAATATAAGTAAATCAGAGGCTGAAAATATTGCTGGGATTACTGAGATTTCTCATGAAGAATTGGAGAAATCTATAGAAAAAGCTAATCAGTATCTATTAGGATTAAACATTCAGTTTGATTTCAAATTTCACAAGGGTACAGGTAGGGCAGTTGTTAGGCTGGTCGATAAACAAACAGCAGAAGTAGTAAAAGAGATTCCTCCAGAAAGAATGCTCGACGTTATTGCGGGTATCTGGGATATGGCTGGAATCGTAGTTGATAGAAAGGAGTGAAACAATGGCTGGTAGTATTAGTTTTTTAGGTTCTTATTCAGGGATCGATTCAACAACGATTGATTCAATGATCGAAGCAGAATCTGGTAAAGTTATTCAATATACATCAAAACAGGTGTCAATCACCGCAGAAAAGAATGCTTGGAAAGATATCAATACACGTTTGGACAGTCTGTACACTAATTTAGGCACACTTGGAGAAGATAAAACATTTCAATCAAAAACAATTACTTCAAGCGATGAAAGCAAATTAAGTATTACTTCAACTACAAATGCAGCAGTGAGTAATTACAAAATTGAAGTAACTCAATTAGCAACTTCAACCCAGATAATATCTGGGGACTTCACTTTACCTGATGGAAAAACTGTTAAAGGTAGTTTAGGATTGAGTGGTAGCTTTACTATTTTGAATAACGAAAAAGTTGGTCCTGAAGTAGATGGTAGCCCAACTAATTCAGGATTTGAAATTAAAATAATAGAAGCTGATACTTTGAAAGATATTGTTGGAAAAATCAATGAAGTGTCAAAAGAAACAGGCATACAAGCAAAAATTATTGATAATCGAATTGTGATGACAGATAGTAATATGGGCGATCGTACAATGTCGTTTGGTGGTGATTTAACGGAAGAATTGGGTTTTGGAGCAGAAGGAAAAGTTTTTGAAGGTGCTAATGGACAACCTGCAATGCTAATAATAGACGGTATCACAGTAACGCGCGATACGAATACTATTACTGATGCTGTCGAAGGTTTAACAATAGAGCTAAAAGGTTTAACGGAAGCTTCAAAACCTGTTGTAGTCGGAATAAAAGAAGATACGGACACGACAGTCAAAGCATTTCAATCCTTTGTGGATCAATACAATTCAGCATTGACGTTTATTGGCGATCAACTAGATGTAGGTGATCCTTCTGCTGAGGGAAATGCGACTGGAGCATTAGCTGGTGACAGTTCTTTAATGCGTTTGCAATCTAGTCTGCGTTCGTTAATGACTCAGAGTGTGAATTCTGGCAATGCTGCATACAACAATCTAGGATCGATTGGGATCTCAGTAGACCGTTATGGGGCAGCTACTCTTGATTCAACTAAATTAAAGACGGCTTTAGCAGATGATCCAACGGCTGTGAAAAAAATGTTGTTCCAAACGATCTCTACTGATACACCAAGTACTGATGAGAATGGTGTTACAACAATAGTAACGACTGAAAAAGAAGTTGGCATGGCTCAAAAGATGCGTTCATTAATTGATACGTATATTTCAGATAAAAGCGGCATTATTGCAACTAAATCAGCAACATACGATAAATTATCAGAAGACATTTCTAAGAGCATCACAAAATTCAATGAGCGATTAGTGAAGAAACGTGAAAATTATGTGGCTATGTTCACTCGCTTAGACACGGCTATGATGGAAGCTGAATCGCAATTAGCTTACTTGCAAAGTCAATTTAGCACGACAGATTAAGCAGGTTAAGAATTTAATAAGGTCTATCATTCTTAGAGTTATTGGATCAGGTGAATCACTTACTTGAAATTTCTGGTGGAATAGGAATTGCTTGTAGCCATGTAAAGGATTCAATGAGAATTACACAACGTTAACGCTTCAGCGATTACGGTGTGTTTGAAGCTTGAAAGCCGGAAGACTTTCTCTTTAGGCTTCAGGTGTTCCCATGGCTCTCCACAAGCAAACCCGTTATTCTAGAAGAAATTTCTTTTTGAAACATTATAAATCCTGATTTTTGTATTGCTAGAACAGGTGGATCACTTACTTGAAATTTCTGATGAAATAGGGTTGCTTGTAGCCATGTAAAGGATCCAATGCGAATTACAGGAAGTTGGCGCTTCAGCGATTACGACCTGTTTGAGGCTTGAAAGCTGGAAGACTTTCTTCTAGGCTTCAGGTGCTCCCATGGCTCTCCACAAGCAGTCCCGTCATTCCAGAAGAAATTTCTTGTGAAACCTAAATATGTTTTGTTAATTAAGCAATTAAGAAAGGGGTGCTCATTATGACAACTGATACGGAATGGGCGGAATTGCGAACGAATGTGTTAGAAAATATTATGATTTTAATGGAAACATGGAATGGAAGTCCAGATGAGGCTGTTGATATAATAGCTGTGAATCAAGAGAATTTGGATCATTTAAAAGTCATTGAGCAAAAGTTGAGCGAGGATGCAGCGTTTCAATATACACAAGCTGAAAAACAGTTGTTAACCGTTATTATTCCTCGTCAACAACAAATGATGGCTGCTATTCGTGGTGAAAAATTAAAGTTAATGAATAAGATGAAGCAGATCAATCAAAAAAATAAAGTCAGAGACAATTATGTATCTGTAGAACGCGCTTCGGTATTTGTCGATAGAGGCGTTTAATGAAAGAAGCAGGAGGGAAAGAGAATGTACCAAAAAAACGGATCAGCGATTTACAAAGAAAATCAAATTTTAAATGCATCACCAAAAAAATTGATCGTCCTTTTGTACGAAGGCTGCATCAAAAATTTGAAATTAGCTGAGCTGCATATCGCTGAAAAGAACATTGAAAAAACAAGCCAAACATTGATCAAAGCACAAGATATCATTGCTGAATTAATGAATACGTTAGATTTTGAAAAAGGCGGAGAGATCGCTGAAAATCTATACCGCATATATGAATACCTCGCTAGTGAATTGATCAAAGCAAATGTATCGAAAGATGCAGAAGCTGTAAAACGCAATCGTCAATTGGTAGAAGAATTACGAGATGCTTGGATTGAGATAGGATGAATCGTTAAAACGACAAGTGTTGATTTTTAGACACATTTTAAAATTGATCGAAATCAGGCCATAAATGATAGAATCCCCCTTAACCTTACTTGGGAAAAGTAAGGTTTTTTGTGTTGGAATTGTAGAACAAAGGCCTTTTTCTTTGATCGTCAAACCAGTGAAAAGATACTTAGAGAAAACTAATAATGATAGAGAACACGATTGTTTTTTTTAATAAATGTAATCTTTCGGTAAAGCCTATTGCTGAATAAAAAAAAATTGTATATACTTTATAAGTGTTGGTATGATTGAAAAGTTATCCTGAAAAGCGAAAGATAAATGAATAATAATTAATAACGTATGTATTTTATTGATAATTATACATAAATGCAGTTATAGCCTAAAAAAGATGAACTGAAAAAAAGGTAAGGGAGGAAAGATCAATGAGTGACCCTACTTATAATTTGATGAAAAATGCATTAGATGCTGCATCAATGAGACAAGAAATGATTTCAAGTAATATTTCGAATGTGAATACAGATGGTTACAAAGTAAATAAAGTGGAATTTGAGAGTATTTTAGAAAATGTTTCAAATGGCACAGCAATGAATAAAACGAATGATTTACATATGGGTTTCGGTAATTTAGATGAAGTAACACCAGTCGTGTCAAAAAGAACCGACACTTCAGTGAAAGAGAATGGCAATAATGTCGATATCGATATCGAAATGGCAGAAGAAGCTAGTAACAGTATTTATTACAATGGACTGGTGACTCAATTAAACGCGAAATACGCCATGTTGCGTAGTGTAATTACTAAGTAGTCATTGAAAATAGAAAGAAGGTAGTACGTTGTCGATATTTGATGCCATGCAGATAAATGCGAGCGGATTAAGTTTAGAACGATTGAAGTTGGATACGATCTCAACCAATATCGCGAATGTGAACACCACACGAACGGAGGATGGTGAAGGCCCGTACTTGAAAAAAACAGTCCTATTCGAAGAGAGCCTGAAACAAGTTGAAACGTCTCTGATTGGCCAAGGTACCGAAAAAAGTTTTGGGGTCAAACCGACTGAAATCGGTGAAAATACCGAAAATATCGTTATGGAGTATGATCCGACCCATCCTGATGCTAATGAAGAGGGCTATGTTCAACAGTCAAATGTCAATATGGCCGATGAAATGATCGATATGATGACAACTTTGCGGACCTATGATGCTAATGTAACAGCTATGAATGCTAGCAAAGAAATGCTGTCTAAAGCCTTACAGATTACGATTGGGTGATAAAATAAGTTTAGAGGAGAATTTAGATGAACGTTGATGCACTTTTTAATAACTTAGTAAATGGCCCAACGCAAGCAGGCTTGACTGGTGGAATGAATCCGCAAACGGACGAAGCACCAAACAGCTTAGCTTCATTCTCAGGAATGTTAGAAAATGCAATGGGTTCATTGAATGACCAACAAGTTGCAGCAAATCAAGGTGTACAAGACTTGATCACTGGAGACGCAGATAATTTACATAATGTCATGATCCAAACTTCTGAGGCGCAATTGTCATTAGAATTAGCTTTACAATTAAGAAACAAAGGTCTAGAAGCCTACAACGAAATAAAAAATATGCAATTTTAATGAGTTTTTGAAGGAGTTACGCTGATCATGGATGGAATGAAAAAAATCGGGACAGATATCAAAGAGGGTTGGACTAATCTTGGCAAAAGCAAACGGATCGGACTAGGTTGGGTTCTCTTTCTTGTCATTAGTCTAGTGTTGGGTTTGACCTACTACACACAAAAAATAGAGTATGCGACGCTTTTCTCTGATTTGGAAGAAGCCGATGCGGGTGCGATCGTGAACGATATTAAAACAAAAGGAATCGATTATAAGTTAGAAGATAATGGCACAACGATTTTAATCGATCAAACCCAAGTCGATACATATAGAATTGAATTAGCTGTAAATGATTTGTTGCCCAAAAGTACCACAGGTTTTGAGATTTTTGATGAAACCAGCATGATGGCGACCGATGAAGACCGTAAAATCATGTATCAAAGAGCGGTGACTGGCGAGTTGGAACGTTCAATTTCGGCGCTTGACTCTATTGAGTTGGCCAAAGTAATGTTATCGCTACCGGAAGATAGTGTTTTTACAAATGAAGAAAACCAATCAAAAGCTTCAGCTTCCGTTGTATTGACTCCTTTAAGCGGATCTCAAATTCCGGTTTCCGCTGTTCAAGGGATCGCGTCATTGATATCTGGAGCAGTCGATAACTTACCAAAAGAAAACATCAAAATTGTCGATACAGCTGGTAATCTACTGAGTACAGCATTGGAAAATGAAGGCAATTTAAATGCGACTGATCTGGTTAGCAAATACCAAGCCATCACCAAAAGCTATGAACAAGAATTAGAACAAAAGCTGTTTCAAACATTAGCGCCAATTTATGGAATCGACAAATTGACCGTCGCTGTTAATGCTGATATGAATTTTGATTCCAATGAAAGTGAAATCATTAATTATGGCGACGCTTCTGTCCGCAGCGAAACAGTTGCTGCAGGTGGCGGAACCATCGACGTTGAAGAAGGCGAAGGGTTCGACAATAGTATCAACCAAGTACAAAGCGGCGAAGAAGGCGGTAACGCTACCTATAACCGGACCACGAATTATGAATTGAACTCAGAAACAACAAATACAATCAAGGCACCCGGAGAAGTAGAGAAACTAAGTGCTTCGGTTATTTTTGACGGCAACTTAAGTCCAGCTGAACAAGAGTCATTGGAGGCGATCGTTGCGACAACGCTAGGGACAGTTGAAGAACGAGCAGATGTGATCTCGGTCCAAGGGATCGATTTTGTACCCCCTGCTGAAATGATAGAAGCACCAGAAAAATTAAAAAACACTATAAGAGATACACTATTGCGCTACTGGCCTTACTTGGCAGGAGGAGCAGTTCTTCTAGGTATCCTGATTTTCGTGTTCCTTTTGATGCGTAAACGCAACAATGATGATGATGAGGAATTGGATTTCTTTGATGAAGAAGAACCTGAACCAATCGTGAAACCGGCGAGGCCCGTTCAACCCACTGAAGAACAAAAAAAGGCGAAACAAAAAGCGGACCTTAAGCGAGAGTTAAATAAAAATATGTCTGAGAAAGAAACACAAGTAAGAGAGTATGCGAAAGACAGTCCAGAAGGTGCAGCTGATTTGATCAAAATTTGGATGAAAGACGAGTAGGTGAAGCTATGAAAGAAGTAGACGGATTAAAAAAAGCGGCTATATTGCTGATATCATTAGGCTCAGAAACGTCAGCCAAGATCATGAAAAATCTGCCTGACAGCTACATTCAAAAAGTGAGTTATGAAATAGCTAATATCGATTATGTGAACCCAGAAGAACGAGATACGGTCATCAATGAATTCATCGAGATGTCTCAAGCAAGAGAGTATGTGATCGATGGAGGAATCGATTACGCTAAAAATTTATTGAACATGGCTATTGGTCCGCAACGTGCCAAAGAAGTAATCGATATGCTGAACCAGATCCAACTGCGTGAACGTCCATTCAATATTGCTCGAAAAGCCGATCCGCAACAGCTGACGAATTTATTATTAAATGAACAACCTCAAACAGTCGCGTTGATTTTATGTTACATGCAGCCAGAAAAAGCAGCTGCGATTTTGTCTGAATTTCCAATCGACTTGCAATCGGAAATCGCTGAGCGGATTGGAACAATCACGAGTACCTCTCCTGCTATTATTGAGAAAATCGAAAAAGTAATCGAAAATAAATTTTCAAATTATATTGAAAATGATTTGGAAACTGTCGGCGGCGTTCGAACATTGGTTGAGATCTTGAATTCTGTTGGAAGAAGTACTGAGAAAAACATCATCAGTGTCTTGGAAGAAAAACAACCTGAATTAGCAGAAGAAATCAAGGCTAGTCTGTTCACATTTGAAGACATCATTACACTTGAAAAAGGCGATGTGCAAAAAGTTCTTAGAGACGTTAAGAATGATGACTTGGCATTGGCTCTTAAAGGGGTATCGGATGAAATCAAGAGCTTTATTTATGACAATCTCTCCACTCGTGCAGTTGAGACGCTTAAAGAGGATCTGCAATTCATGGGACCTACGCGCTTATCAGCTGTTGAAGAAGCTCAACAACGTATTGTAACGGTGATTCGTCACTTAGATGAAAATGGCGAGATCTATTTGAGAAGAGGCGATCAAGATGCCATCATCTCATAGGATCATCAAGCAAGGACAAGCCTTTACACATGCTAGCCGCTCGTTCATTGAAACCGATATGGCAGCAAAGAAGTATCCAGAAGAAGAAGATTATACAAATAGCCTACCCTTGGAAGAACCAATCGAAGTTATCCAAGCTAAAGTTTTATTACAAGAGACCCGAAAAAAGGAACAAACCATCCTCTCAGAAGCCCAGCAAGAAGCTAGCCAGTTAAAAGAAACGGCTGAAAAAAAAGGGTATGAAGAAGGCACAGTTCGAGGGTATGAAACGGGTTACGCAGCTGGCATGAAACAAGCTGAAGAAGAGAGCCAACGTCTGAGAGAAACCATTCATAACATGTTGGATGAGGCACAAGAAGTAGTGGAAAACTATTACCAGTCTAAACGAACGGAATTTTTAGAGTTGGCAGGACATATGGCCGAAACAATCGTCCATAAAAGCATCGATGTGTCATCAGAACAGGTCATGGATCTGATCAAACCGGTCTTGCACCGCTTGAAACGTGAAGATCAATTCATCACCTTGATGGTCAGGCCGGAACAAAAAGAATTGGTTAAAGAAAAAGTAAAAGAGTTTGAAAAAGAAAATCAAGATATTCGGTTTGCAGTCCTTTCCGATAACACGTTGGATAAGAACGGCTGTATCGTGGAAAATGCCCATGCGATTGTTGATCTGCAAGTGAGAAAGCAATTAGACGCTATGATAACTGAGATGAAGAATGTGGAGTGACGCTAATGTTTGATATTCCTTTTGAAACGTATCACAACCAGTTGGATCGAAAGAGCTACCACTTGAAATTAGGAAAAGTCAGCCAAGTAACCGGTCTGATCATTAAAGTAGAAGGCCTAGATGCCTTTGTCGGTGAAGTATGCGAGATTTTGATCAAGTCATCTGGCAGAGTGGCGTTGAGTGAAGTCGTTGGATTCGTGAATGAAACGGTCTTGCTGATGCCTTTAGATGAGTTAGAAGGCATCGGACCAGGGTGTTTAGTCAAGCCAACGGGCCAAACATTGAAAGTCGAGATCAGTGAAAAGTTGCTTGGCAATACATTGGATGGTTTGGGCCGACCGATGGATCTTTCGTTAAAAGTAGATGGTACGTTTTATAATGTCAATCGAAGCTCGCCAAACCCTTTCAAGCGAAAAAAAATCCAGGATGTCATGCCGACGGGGATAAAAGCAATCGATGGCACGTTGACGGTCGGAGAAGGACAACGAATCGGGATCTTTGCCGGTAGTGGGGTCGGAAAAAGTACCTTGCTGGGAATGATGGCGCGCTACATTGAAGCTGATGTTATCGTGATTGGTTTGATCGGAGAACGTGGAAGAGAAGTATTGGAATTTATCGAAAAAGATCTAGGCGAAGAAGGGTACCGGAAATCGGTCGTGGTTTGTGCTACGTCAGATATGCCGCCGCTTGTCCGCTTAAAAGGGGCTTCAGTAGCGACGACTATTGCTGAGTATTTTAGAGATCAAGGCAAGAAAGTCGTTCTCATGATGGATTCTGTAACGCGTGTCGCTATGGCGCAACGCGAAATCGGTTTAGCGACCGGCGAGCCGCCGACAACTAAAGGGTATACACCTTCTGTCTTCACGACATTGCCTAAATTGTTAGAACGCAGCGGAATGTCTGAAACCGGTTCAATAACCGCTTTTTATACCGTATTGGTCGAAGGGGATGACATGAATGAACCTATCGCCGATTCCGTACGAGGGATCTTGGATGGGCATATCGTGTTGTCACGGAAGATTGCTTCAGAAAACCGATATCCAGCAATCGATATTCAAAATAGCATCAGCCGTTTGATGAAAGATATCGTCGTTGAAAAGCATTCTGCGACAGCTGGAAAATTAAAAGAAAATATGGCGATTTATGCGGATTCAAAAGATTTGATCGATGTAGGAGCTTACCGTAAAGGCAGCAATCCATCCGTCGATCGTGCTGTCCAGTTGAACATACCGATAAAAGACTTTTTAAAACAACGGGTGGATGAACGGTATGCATTTGATGATGTGGTCGACCAATTGAGCACACTTTTTGAAGTACAGCAGTTCGGCAATCAGTAAATGACTTGGGGTGGACGAAGTGACAAACTATACATTTTCAATGGAAAAAGTTCTCGACTGGAGATCGGATACCGAAGAAGAGAAAAAAAAACAGCTAGGACAAGTCCAACAGAACAAACAACAGCAAGAGACTCTCTTGCAGCGATTGATAAGCGAAAATATAAAAATAAAGAATGACAGCTTAACAACGATGCGCATCGATGTTTTGAGACGGCAAAATTTATACAAAAATATGATCGATGAAAAAATCATTCACCAAAAGAATATCGTTCATAAAGCTGAAAAAGAAGTAGAAGTAGCGCGTGTTGAATTGATGGAAGCCCATAAAGACCGAAAAGTCATGGAGAAGTTGAAAGAAAAAGAGTACACTTTCACAATGGAACAAGCAAAACAGGAAGAACAGAAACAATTAGATGAAATGGCTGCCTTAAGTTTTGGAAAATCATTTTATTGACTTACATATGTATCAATAAATGGACTCAGCAGCCATTGAAAGGAGGTGAAAAATGACATGAAGCCAACTCCTGTAGCTCCCACGACTAGTGGAGCCCAGCTAATGCCCAATCAGCAGCAAGAAATGTCGCCTAAAGAGTTTGAAGCTCAGCTTGCAGGGTACTTAGACAAAGAAAAACCCAGCACGATACATAAAGAGAGTTCAGATGCTAAAGAGACGAATCAAAAAGGAATCAAAAAAGTGAACATCAAAGAACTGATCAACAGAACAGAACCAGAAGAATCAGATGAAGAACCAACAGAAAAAATGCTCATCTTAGATCCAATGCTGCTTTATACTGGTTCATTTAACGTCAGACTAGATCACCAGTCAGCTAAAGATACGAGTGACCAATCACAGAGCAAAGTAAACCAGTTATTGGACAGCAACGAACCCGTTTTTTCAGCACAAGTGATTGTTGGAACAGGGAAAATAGAACGTTTTATCCAAAACGAAGATTTGTTGCCTGAAGATAAACAGTCTCAATCTACAGATTTACCAAGGGAACCTTCAGTTGAAGTAGTCAATGACCTGCAAAAGAGTATAGAGCAAACAGTGGCAGTCAGTGAAAAAACAGTTGAACTAGAAAAAAAACCTTTCTTAAAGCCAACTGTAGTCAATGAATCAGCTAGTAAAATCCAAGTGGGATCTCTTATAAAAAATGAAACTTCCTTTTTAGTGAAGGATGCTGATTGGATTGGATCGGATCAAGTTCGGGTTGTTCCAAAAGAAAATGAACTGGTTGGATCGATCTTACCAACTGGACGTTTTTTAACGGCTGAATGGAAAAACGGACGCATGATGGTTAACCAAAGCTTGGCCGAACGAATGGATTCAACAACTTCGCTAAGTGAACCGGTAGAAAAAACCAGCAAATCGACCGTTCAGACTGTCGCCATAAGTGAAATGATAGCCAGCAATGGAGTACCGCATCAGCCAAACTTAGAAACGATCGAAAGCAAATCGACCGTTTTAACGGAAACTGGATTAAATGAAAAGCTGGTTTCTAATATGAAAAATCTAGAAAGCTCTGAAGCGGTCGCGCAAGTCACTGAAGTTGATAAGCAAAATCAGCCAATCCAACAGCAACTTGTTTTTGAAGCTCCAACTGTGAAACAGCCAAGTGTAATAGAAGCTGTCAAACAAGCGGGTATCCAAATGGTCAGCGAAGTGGTATTACAAGAGGCTGAAACAGTTTTAAGCGGCAAGCAATCCGTTGCACATGTGACTTTATCGCCTGAAAGAATGGGTGAAGTAAGAATCACGGTGGAATTGACGGACAATGTGCTTTTGACTAAAATCGTTGTGGATAACGTTGAAACGAGAGAATTATTAACAACGGGTATGCACCGTTTAACAGATAATTTAGACCGTCAAAACATTCGCTTAGGGGAATTAACGATTCAATTAAACGAGCATGCCACAGCTGATTCAGCTTCTCAAGAAAGACAGAGAAAAGAGCAGAAACGAGCTTTTGGACAAAAACAAACAAATTTTTTGGATAATGAAATAGAGCCATTGAAATCTGAGGGAAGAACAGATAGAAATACAAGTAGACTCAGTATTTTAGTGTGAGAGGAAGAATAAAATGGATTTTCCAACCGATTTTATGATGGGATCGATCAATAACAGCTCGTCGACAGAAAAGAAAAATAATGAACTTGCAACAGAAGACTTCTTACAAATCATGGCAGCATCAATAAAAATGCCATCTATGCCAGGAGAAGAAGGCAGCAGCGGTGGCGGTGGAGAAACCGATTATTTGGCACAACTAGCTCAATTCAATACACTGGATCAGTTAACAACTGTTTCAGAAATGCTGAATATGAACGTGGTAATGACGCAACAGCAACAAGCTTTAGGTTTATTAGGTAAAGAAGTCAAAGTAGTAGGTGCAGAATCAGGGTTTATCAGCGGGACCGTTGACAAGGTTAAATTTGACCAAGGCTACGCGACGATCCAAATAGGTGGAAAAGATTACGCATTAAATGCTATTTTAGAGGTTGGTGATCAGGCATAATGTCTTTTCGCGTTGAAGCTGCACAAAATCAAATAATTGAAAATAAATCCAATCCAATCAATCAAAAAATCGATCGAAAATTTAGTTCCTTTTTGACAGAATCGTTGCAGAAACAAACAACTGCTACCGAAATGAAAATTTCTAATCATGCACAAAAACGTATGGAAGAAAGAGATATCCAGTTAAATCACTCTGACTTAACAACCATTGAAGGCGCAGTAGAAGAGTTGAATCAAAAAGGATCGAAAAACTCATTAATCATCTATAAAGATATGGCATTGATTGCCAGTATCGATAATCGAACCATTATTACGGCAATGAATGCCAATGAAATGGAAACTATCACCAATATTGATAGTGTGAAAAAAATAAACGTTTAAATAGCTGGACTTAAAAGAGGCTATCATCCCACGGACTGACTGAAGTGGGACAATCGAATGGAGGAAAAAAAATGTTAAAATCATTATACTCAGGCGTTACCGGAATGAAAAATATTCAAACGAAAATGGACGTTATCTCAAATAATATTGCCAATGTAAGCACTACAGGTTTCAAAACAGGAAGAGTACGTTTCGAAGATATGCTGAGTCAAACAAATGCAGCCGCACAAACGGGTATCAATGCTCAACAAGTTGGTTTAGGTGTTCAAGTTGGTTCGATCGATACGGTTATGTCAGGTGGATCTTTGCAATCGACTGGAAGAGCGTTAGATTTTGGGATCGAAAATGGCGACAGCTCATTTTTCAACGTCACAGACGGAACAAACACCTTCTATACGAGAGACGGTGGATTTTACACAGACCCTGATGGCAATTTAGTAACAAGCGGCGGGCTGCAAGTCCAAGGATATATGGCAACTCCGGCTGCTGTAAATGATGCTACATTTGATCCTGCTAGTTTAGGAACAAATATGACACCAATAACGATTCCTCAAACAATCGGTGGGGCTGAATTACAAAGTTATAACGTAGACAGCGATGGATTTATTGTAGGATCTTATAGTGGTGGACAATCACTGGTATTAGGGCGGATGGGTTTAACCTCATTTTCTAACCCGGACGGACTACAAAAGAGCGGTGGGAACTTGTATACCGAATCTGCTAACTCAGGTGATCCAGTAAACGGCAATCCAGCCGATGCAGGATACGGCAGCATTCGTTCTGGTTTCTTAGAAATGTCTAACGTTGACTTAGCGAATGAATTTACTGAAATGATCGTTACCAGCAGATCTTACCAAGCCAACTCAAGAAGTATCACAACTTCTGATACGATGTTGGAAGAATTGATCAATCTAAAAAGATAATTAACGTCTGAGTAAGAAGGTTTTTTAGGACTTCCTAGAAAACCTTCTATCTTGTTAAAGAAACCGAGAGTGAAATGGGGTTTAGGTATGATTGCTTTAACAGCTGTTTCAGGAAAAAAATTTTATTTGAATTGCGATTTAATTTATCGAATAGACCGTTCTTTCGACACTATTATCACATTGACGGATGGTAAAAGCTTACGCGTTACCGAGACAGAAAAGGAAATAGTGGAAAAAATTATTCAGTACAGAAGAAAAATAGTTAACGGTTTTTCAGAAGGAGAATTATGAAAAAAAACATTATACCAATAGTCGGTTTATTTTTAGGCATCGGGTTGATTATTTGGTCGATTACTTCTAGTGGGAATATTGCCAGCTTTTTAGATGGGCCTTCTCTAGTAATTACGCTTGGTGGTTCATTTAGTGCGATTTTGATCAGTTTCCCATTAAAATCGATCAAGAAATTGCCGTCTATTTTGAAAAACTTATTGCTTGATCCAAACCCTGATTATCCTAAATTAATTGAAACGTTTGCGGCATTATCTAGAAAAGCAAGAAGCCAAGGGATTTTAGCGATTGAAGCAGACATAGAGGAACAAGATAATGAATTGATGGTGACCGGACTGCAAATGGTCGTTGATGGGTTAGAACCAGAAATCGTCAGAGACATCATGGAAATCACTGCGGAAAATATTGAGAAAAGACACCGGATCGGTCAGGATATCTTTTTAAAATGGGGCGAAATGGCACCGGCTTTCGGGATGATCGGTACACTGATTGGTTTAGTCATTATGTTGGGGGAATTAAATGACCCTAGTACGATTGGCGTAGGGATGGCAACGGCTTTGATAACCACTTTTTATGGAAGCTTTTTAGCTAATTTAGTTTTCGTTCCAATCGCAAGCAATTTGCAAATGCAAACCAATGAAGAGATGAAAAGCTGTGAAATGATCATTGAAGGGGTTTTATCCTTGCAAGCTGGAGAAAATCCACGTGTGATCGAACAAAAATTGAAAGGGTATCTGCCTTTTGAAAATAAAGAAGAAGCTATGAAAGCTGCAGCGAAGCTCCAACAAGAGGAACAAAATTATGGCTAGAAAAAGGAGGAAAAAAGAAGATACCAGTAGCTCTGGAGGGGGAGGAGGAGGATGGATAACGACTTTTTCAGATTTGATGTCGTTATTGCTGACATTCTTTATTCTTCTCTATTCCATGTCAAGTGTAAGTTTGGAAAAATTTCAAGAAGCTTCTCAATCCATTCAATCAGCATTAAATGGTGGAGCTTCTGTGATCGAAGGCAGTACAGTAGAGGATATCGAAACTGAAATAGAAACCGAAACAATTGAAGAAATCATTGATCCGGAATTGATTGAAATGTATAACGAGGTTGTAGCTTTTTTAGAAGGAAATGAGATGACCGCTCAAGCAAGCGTTGAATATGATAAAGATGGCATTTATGTAAACATTCAAGAATCCATTTTATTTGGAAGCGGAAGTGCTATTATAGCTGATTCTGGAAAGAATACATTAAATAATTTAGGTGAGTTGATCCAACAATTCGAAAATGACGTTGTAATAGAGGGATATACGGATAATGTTCCGATGTATAATGCTGATTTTAGCAGCAATTGGGAATTATCCACAGGTAGAGCTTTATCCGTCTTGCGGTATCTAAGCGAAGAAAGAAACATTATTCCAACAAGGTTATCAGCAAAAGGGTATGGGGAATATCACCCATCTGTTCCAAATGATTCAGAAGAAAATAGAGCAAAAAATAGAAGAGTAAATATCGTGATCGTTTATGATCAGCAGGAGGGGGTAGGCACAGATGGGATCTGAAAAAACTAAAGCGACTAAAGAGGTTAAAGGGGCTAAAGGAAAGAAAAAATGGTTATGGATCATGATTATTTTCTTGGCAATAGCAATAGGAGTAGTCGTCAGTTTTGGTTTCACTTCTGGTAAAGCACAGGCAATCATTTCAGATTTATCTAAAGAGGAAATTGTAGAAACAACTGTTCCTTTAGAAGAATTTTTGATCAATTTAGACTCTGGTACCTCGGTTAAGAGAAACTTTTTAAAAATTGAACTTTCCTTACATAGTTCAAAGGAAGGTGCCGAGGAAAAATTGACTGCAAATGTAGCACAGATTAGAGATGCAGTCATTGCTGTTTTACGTAAAAAAACAGAAGATACCGTTTTTAAAGAAGAAGACAATAAATTACTGATCAAACAAGAATTGATCGAGGCCATAAATACTAAAATGGATGAAGAACTTGTGGATGCTATCTTTATCACGAATATTGTGACGCAATAATAAGAAGCGAGAAGGAGGAATAGAAAGTTGGAACTTGGGCTGAGTTATGTATTAAAAAGTGTCGTAGCACTAATTGTGATCATATTGGCAGCAAATTATGGTTTAAAGTATTTAAATACGTTCATGATCAAAAAAAATCAAGTGATCAAAGTGATCGAGCGAACTCCAATCAGTAAAAGCTCGGCACTTAGTATTGTAGAAATTGCAGATACGTATTACTTGATGAGTTTTACGGATACCCGCAATGAAATTTTAAGAGAACTGACAGCAGTAGAAAAAGAAAAAATCACAAGTAGTATCGAAGAAAAAAGACCAGCTGGCCCAATGAACCAAAAAAAGCAACAAACGAGTAAAAAAGCGGTCCAGACTTTTAAATCATTGCGAACCCAGTACCAATCTTTCTATGAAAAGAGGAAATAAAGTTGCAAAAGAAAAATAAATTGATTTTAGTCTTTTCCCTCTTTTTTACTAGTTTTGTTCTCTTTCCGCAAGTTGTTTCGGCTGCTGGAATAACAGATGGACTGGGCGGGTTATCAGATGTGCTAGGAAATGAGACCGGTGAGACCTCCCAAGTTGTTCAGTTATTTCTGTTGACGACTGCTTTGAGTCTGGCACCGACATTTTTAGTGCTGACGACTTGTTTCACACGGATCATAGTTGTGCTGTCATTTGTCAGAAGTTCATTAGGGACGCAACAAAATCCACCTAATTTGGTGTTGATGGGGATCGCATTATTTCTATCCTTGTTCATTATGCAGCCTGTTTATACTGAGGTGATGAATGAAGCCATTACGCCATACATAAATGAAGAAATATCCGGTCAAGCTGCATTTGAATCAGCGGCGTTGCCAATCAAAGAATTCATGTACAAACAAACAAGAGACGAAGACATTCAATTATTTTTAGATATATCTGAAACTGAAAAACCAGCAGACGCAACTGAACTGCCATTGAATGTGGCCATTCCAGCTTTTATTATCAGTGAATTGAGAACAGCCTTCAGTATTGGATTCTTGATTTTTATCCCATTTTTAGTTATTGATATCGTAGTGGCCAGTATCTTGATGTCGATGGGGATGTTTATGTTATCTCCAGTGATGATCTCATTGCCATTTAAATTGTTATTGTTTGTTTTAGTTGATGGATGGTATTTAGTGATCGAATCGTTAGTTACAGGATTTCAGTAGAGGTGTAAAAAAATGACAATGGTAAAAGTTTTAGACATTATAAGAGAAGCCTTTATGGTGATGATAACTGTAGCAGGTCCAACGTTGATCATTGCACTAGTAGTTGGGCTGTTCATTAGTATTATCCAAGCAACCACGCAGCTTCAAGAACAAACGTTGAGTTTTGTGCCTAAAATCTTAGCGGTAATCGTCTCGTTGATCGTTTTTGGGAACTTTATGCTGAATAGTCTGATTATGTTTACGCAGAAAATTTTCGAAATGATCGCGGAACTGTGAGAGGGCGGTCATGACGATACAATTGCAAATGATCATTTTAATATTTATACGGATAACTTCCTTCATAGTTGTGAGTCCAGGATTTTCTATCAAGGGACTGCCCAGTGTAGCAAAAATCGCTTTAGCAATGGGGATCACACTCGCAGCCTATTCGACTGTACCCGTCATGAACGAAGCGGCAGATACACTGTTTTTTGCAATCTTGATTTTAAAAGAAGTCTTGCTCGGGATAGCCATTGGCTTTATCACAAAGCTCTTTTTTTCGGCAGTTGAGATCGCAGGAAACTTTGTCGATTTTCAAGTGGGGTTCTCAATGGGAGCTGTTTATGATCCGAGCATGGGGATAAATGTTTCCTATTATGGGAAGATCTATTATTGGTTATCGATGGGTGTGTTTTATATAACCAACCTGCACCATATCGTGATCGAAAGTTTGGTGCAGTCGTTTCGCTCTGTTCCAATAGCCAGTGCCGACTTAGGCGACTTTGGCATCGAGGGAATGATGAAGTTGCTTGGCATTATTTTCGAATTGGCATTTAACATAGCAGCACCAATGATAATCGTGGCCTTACTGACAGAAGTCATCTTAGGATTGATTTCGCGTTCGGTTCCTCAAATCAATGTATTGATTTTGGGGATGCCCTTAAAAATCGTGGCCAGTTTTGCTCTGATGTTGATTTTACTGCCAACATTGATAGAAAAAATTTATACGACGCTGCCGCTCATGGTGAAATATATGAACGAATTTGTTCAGTCGTTGTAAAAAAGGCGAGGTGAGAATGAATGGCGGAAAAGGATAGTAAAACAGAAAAGGCCAGTCCAAAAAAACTGAGGGACACTCGAAAAAAAGGTGAGATTCCTAAGAGTCCAGATTTAACTTCCGCTGTGACATTTATCGTCTTTATCCTTGCTGCAACTTTTTTAGGAAATTACATATTAAAATACAGTTTACTGTATTTACAGAATTACTTATCAGCTGGTTTTACAGTCAACGGCTTAGAAAATAATCTAGCAGATATTGGAATGAAATCGATCATGTTTGTATTAGTGTTGGCCGGTCCATTTTTAGCTATTGCATTTGTGGCAGCACTTATAGCCAGTATTGTACAAACAGGCTTTTTATTTTCGGTTGATCCCATTAAATTCAAGTTAAGTAAAATAAATCCAATCAGTGGATTTAAAAATATGTTCAGTAAAAAAACGGTATTCACACTGTTTAAAAATGTCGCTAAATTGACTTTAGTTTTTTGGATGGCCTATAAAACACTTGAAACATCAGTGTACTTGATCCTTAATGCCAGCAATGTAGGGACAGAAAAATTATTTTTCTTAATGTCCGATCTTGTAATGGAACTGGGGACACAATTGGGTGTCGTGCTGCTGATATTAGGTCTGATCGATTATATTTATCAAGTTTATGACTATCGTAAAAATTTGAAGATGTCCAAACAAGAGTTAAAAGATGAATACAAGGAAGCTGAAGGTGACCCGCAAATCAAGTCTCAAAGGAGACAACGCTACCGTCAGTTGACAAAAGGAGCCTTGCATGATGTGGAGACGGCAACAGCCATCATAACGAATCCGACCCATCTAGCAATTGCGATCCGCTATGAGAAAGGCAAAGATGAAGTGCCAATCATTGTGGCCAAAGGGGCAGATCACCAAGCTGCCAAAATTAGGGAACGGGCTAAAGAGTTCAATGTTCCAATCATTGAAAATAAACCGATCGCTAGAGCCATGTACAAAACGGTCGAGATCGGCCAGCCAGTGCCAATGGATCTTTACCAAGCTATTGCTGAAATATTGGCATTGGTTTACCAAATGGAAGAAATCAACAAACACAAGATTTAATGCTTTTTAAGATGAGGAGTTCAAAATATGTCTACTGCTTTTTGGGGGAAAATTGAAAAATTAACGGGTTCTTTGGATGTGATCGTTGCCTTTTTAGTAATGGCTATCCTCGGGATGATCATTATTCCATTACCAGCTGGATTACTCGATTTCATGCTGATCATCAACATAGCGTTGTCGATCACGATATTGCTGCTGACGTTGTTCACAAAAAATGTGCTAGAATTCTCGACTTTTCCGACCATGTTGCTGATCACGACCATGTTTCGTTTAGCGCTAAACATCTCTTCTACACGGTTGATCTTAACTGAGGGAAAAGCAGGAGCGGTTATTGAAACATTTGCTAACGTCGTAACCGGAAGTAATTTCATCGTCGGAGCGGTCATCTTTATCATCATCGTAATCATTCAAATGATGGTCGTAACCAACGGAGCCAGTCGTGTTTCTGAAGTTTCAGCAAGGTTTACATTGGATGCGATGCCTGGTAAACAAATGGCTATCGATGCAGACATGAATTCAGGGCTGATCAACGAAGAACAAGCTAAAAAAAGACGTTCTGACCTTGAAAGAGAGACCCAGTTTTTCGGAGCAATGGATGGAGCAAGCAAGTTCGTAAAAGGAGATGCTATCGCTGGTCTGATCATCACGATCATCAACTTGATCGGCGGAGTAGCAATCTATTCGCTGCAAAATGATATGGAAATCATGGAAGCTTTGTCAACATTTGGTAAGTTAACGATTGGTGACGGATTGGTCAGTCAAATTCCTTCATTATTGATCTCGGTAGCATCTGGGATCTTAGTTACCCGCTCTGGAAGTATAAAAGGTTTTGGTAGTTCCATAGGGGAAGAATTATTCCACTCACCAAAAGTTATGCTGATATTATCAGTGATTTTGATTTCATTTTCAGTTATGCCGGGTTTTCCAACGTTTCCCTTTCTAGTATTAGGATTGATGGCAGGAGCGACCGGATACTTATTGATGGAAAATGAAAAATCAAAGAACTCGAATCAAAAAGCTAAAGAAATGCGTTCCAAAGCTGTTCAGCGGACGAAACAAGAAAAAAGCTCAGATGAATCAGTTGCTTCTTTTCAAGTGGATCCGATTTCCATCGAAATCGGTTATGGTTTGATCCCAATAACCGATGAAAATCAAGACAATAATTTAATGAGCCATATCACAACGATTCGTAAACAAAGTGCTCATGAACTGGGGATCTTATTGAGCCCGATACGCATCAGAGATAACCTGCAGCTCAAAGCCAATGATTATGTGCTCAAAATCAAAGGAAACGTTGTGGCTCGCGGTGAATTATACTTAGATAAATATATGATCGTAGACCCAGGCGAAACAGAGTTTGACTTCGATGGTATCCCAACAAAAGAACCAGCTTTTGGCCTAGATGCCATGTGGGTCAACGAAAGTGATAGAGAAGCGGCCGATTTGAGGGGATACACAGTGGTAGATCCGATAACCGTTTTAGTTACTCACCTAAAAGAGACGATTTATAAATCAAGTTATGAATTGTTAGGCAGACAAGAAGTCAAACAATTACTTGAAGGCATCAAAGATAAATATGGTGTGGTAATCGATGAACTGATCCCAGATATCCTTCGTTTGGGAGAAGTCCAAAAAGTCTTACAAAACTTATTGAAGGAAAGTATTCCAATCAATGATTTGGTGACTATTTTAGAAACGTTAGCGGACTACGGAAATACAACAAAAGACATCGAAATGCTGACCGAATATGTGCGCCAATCGCTTAAACGGACGATCGTTAAACCTTACCTAGATGAGCAAAATGTTCTTCAAGTCGTGACCATACTGCCGGATACGGAAGAGCTGATCACGCGTAGTATCCAAAAATCTTCTGCTGGATCGATCCCGATTTTGCAGCCTGAAACGGTTACGAAGATTTTTGACAGTATCACAGCTATTCATAATCAGCTTTCGGCAAGAGGGATCCCGCATGTTTTATTGGCTTCACCAAAAGTAAGACCAGCGATGAAAAATCTGATTTCGTATAATTTTCCTGATTTAACAGTTGTATCATTAAACGAAGTCCCAAATGATATCCCAATCGAAACAGTGGGTATGATCAATGGGTAATGACAGATAAGAGCTAAATAGAATGGTGAAAAGACTAGGATGGTATGACTGTTTTTTGTTCCAATTCATACTATTTCTTAATGGGGGAGGGGTATAAATGTATTACGAAAATGATAGGGAAAAGGAAATCATTAAATACCTTCCCTTAGTAGAAAAGATCGTTAATCGAATAGATGTTAAACGAAGTGAGTATGACCGCGATGACCTATACAATATAGGCGTTATTGGTCTGATGGATGCATTAGAAAAATTCGATAAATCAAAAAAAGTTCCTTTTGAAGGCTATGCGTATATTAGGATCAAAGGTTCGATCATAGATGAAATCAGAAAAACAGCTCCGGTATCGCGGACTCGGATGGGAAAACTGAACGAATATTACCGTGCCAAAGAAAAATTAGAAGCAGCGTTCATGCGTACACCTACTGAGAAAGAAATTTGCGTAGAATTGAAAATCGATGAAAAAGCTTTAGCAAAAATTCACGAGACCGTCCATAATTTGGCATCTGTATCATTAGAAAAAGTGATGTTTAGCGATGATGGCAATTCGATCGAATTGATGGATTTCTTAGAAGACAAAAGTGAAACAGGTTCTGAAGATGTCTTGTTGGATAAGGAACGCCAACAGCTGCTGACTAAAAATGTGACGAAATTGGATAAGAGAGAGCAAACGATTTTGAATTTGTATTATGTTGAAGAGTTGTCACTTAAAGAAATTGCGTATATCTTTGATATTTCGGTTCCTAGAGTTTCACAGATACATGGCAAAACGATTTTGAAATTAAAAGAATCGATGAGGAGAGAATACGATGATTAGAAGTTTAACAACGCTCAACAATAGTTTTAACATTTTGCAAAAAAAGCAAGAAAATATTAGTGCAAATGTAGCTAACATCAATACTGCTGGATATAAATCACAAGAAATCATTCAAAGCACACGCGCATCAGAAGTGATGTCCAACCATTTAGATGGACCATTGTTAAATCGTCAGCAAGATATCGGCGGATTCACTTTTGGCAATCAAATTGATGAAATCGTTCAAAATTTTAGTCAAGGCGGTTTAAAGGCAACAACTTCTACAACAGATGTAGCGATCCAAGGGGACGGCTTTTTCACAGTTCAAGCACCAAACGGCGAAACTTCCTACACACGTAACGGGAATTTCAACGTTAACGATACAGGAGAATTGGTCACGCAAGAAGGCTATCGCGTCATGGGAGTGTCAGCTGATGGGCAATCGGCACCTATCCAAGTCAATGGAGCGGATTTTGCAATTGATAACAGAGGCAACATTGCTGGAACGGGAAACCGTTTGATGATCACTGAATTTGAAGACACGGCTAGCTTAACAAGAGCTGGCGACACATTATATACGGGGCAAGGTGGCACAACAGCACAAGTTGGCGGCACGGTTGTGCAACAAAGTTACTTGGAAACATCTAATGTCGAAACGGTCGATGAGATCACGAACTTGATGCAAGTTTCAAGAGCCTTTGAAGCGAATCAAAAGGCCCTCAGTGCAGCGGATGAAACGTTAAGAAAAGCAGTCAATGAAGTTGGGAAAGTTTAGGAGGATGAGAAGATGAGTATACCTTTAAGTGTTAGTAAAAGTGGCATGAATGCCATTCAAAATCAAATGGATGCAGTATCAAATGACATCGCAAATATCAATACAACCGGTTATAAATCAAAGAATGTCAGTTTCAATGAATTGCTACTGAATGATATGAACGCAGAAGCAGCATACTTATCAGATACTGTTCAAGGTTCAGGAATTGCGATTGGATCTAAGAGTGCGGTTACTTCTACAAACTTCGCACAAGGTTCTCTTGTTTCCGATTCAAATGATTACCACTTGGCTATTGCTGGAGAAGGGTTCTTTGGGGTGATCGGCGAAAACGGCGAGCAGTATTTGACACGAGACGGAGCTTTTCAGGTAAATGGAGACAAATCGATCACAAACGGTAATGGGGATACTTTGGAGATCCAAGCAATTATTCCGACCAACCAATGGCCTGAAGGGGACGTATCGATTGCTGAGAATGGTGAAGTAACGATCCACTCTGAGAATGGCAGTACGTTGGTTGGAACGATCCCTTTATTTTATCCTACTCGAACGAATGCTATGCAGCCTGTTGGAGAGAATAAATTCAGCTATGACGGGACATTCGGAGTGGGAGACGGTAAAATCCAACAAAATTATTTAGAAGCATCAAATGTTGAGCTAGCCTCTTCTATTACTGAAATGATGTTGGCACAACGGTCATATTCATTGAACCTTAAAGTCGCACAAGGTACAGATGAAATGGCGTCAGTCATCAACCAATTCAAACAATAAGAGTGGTTCTTCGTCAAATGGTGTGGATGCTTCAAAATAAAATTTCTTCTGGAATAGACGGGTTTGCTTGTGGAACCATGGGAACGCCTGAAGCCTAAAACTAGAAGTTGTCATGGTTGTTGCTGATTTAGCAGCTTACAAACATGATACACTCGGGCGTTATTTGCCCACAGTGCTTCATTTTAAGCTACAAGAAACCCTATTCCTCTAGAAATTTTGGGTAAGTAATTGGATTAAATCTAGCAATACTAAAAATTATAGAACCATAATAGTTAGACGAATAACAGGAAAAGGTACATATATCTTTAGGCACACACACTATCGGATTTGGGTTGACGCAGAAACGAGCGTCAGGAAAGAATTTGAGGTAAAACAGGTGATAGATCATGATTAGAATGAAAAATGTTGTTAAAAGCTACTCAAAAGGAGTAAAAGCTCTTAGAGGCGTTGATCTAACAATTGAAGATGGCGAGTTTGTGTATTTAGTTGGAGCTAGCGGATCTGGAAAATCAACAGTAGCAAAATTATTGTACCGAGAAGAAGAAGCGAACAAAGGTCAGATAGAAGTTTGTGGTCAACTACTCTCTAAAATGAAGGGAAAAGATATCCCGAAACTTAGAAGACAGATTGGAATCGTTTTTCAAGATTTTAAATTATTGTTGGACCGTACTGTTTTTGAAAATATCGCGTATGCATTAGAAGTGATTGGTACTGAACCAGAAAAGATAAAGCCTATGGTGATGCAAGCTTTGTGCTATGTTGGGTTGGAAGACAAGGCAGATGATAAACCAACCGAATTATCTGGCGGGGAACAACAACGCGTGTCGATTGCTCGTGCGATCGTTAATTCGCCTAAGTTGATCATTGCAGATGAACCAACAGGTAATCTAGATCCAAAAACGGCTTTAGAGATCATGCGTTTATTTTATCGCATCAATCAAAGAGGAACGACCATTTTAATGGTCACCCATAATCGTAGTATTGTAGAAAAATTTCGTAATCGAGTAGTGGAAATAGAACAAGGTAAAATCATTTGGGATGAAAATAGAAGCGATGATGTGATCCAATACGATATCTCGCTTGGAGAATATGTGGCTGTGTAATAACGTGAAAGACAGATTTATAAGATATTGGATCATAAAATAGAGGAGCTGAGGCATCGATTTACGATGCTAAGCTTGTCTTTTTTTGTGGTCAAATTTAGTTTGAAAGATTCATCCAGTTAGGCTAAAGTTTTCTGAAAATAGGCCGATATAATAAAAGATATGCGAAGAGTAAAAAATGAATCAAGTTATTTTTAACAGGAATGGAAGGGTGAAAAGTAGTTGGAAAATAATGCAGAAGAAAGAAATATCGCCTCAAGCAAATGGAATATTAAAAACTGGGATCTAACAAAGTTAAAAAGTGCATTGAATTTTAAGAGTTTAAAAACTAAGATCCTCTTAGCTTTTATGACAATTATTTTATTAGTTATTATACTAGCAACGATAATGATCGTAACTATTTCAAAGACAAATAATAAAACAGAACAAATGGTCGACGAAGAATTAGCACTTTTGATAGCTAATGATCAATTGACATTGAGTATTTCGCAAAGGATCGCAGCAGCGAGAGGATACATATTGTTTGGAGATGATCTATACAAAAATTTGTTTGATCAATATACTGAAGAAAGTCAGAAGCATGAAAAACAAGTTTTAGCCCTATCAACTAAAAAAGAAACCCAAGAAGTGATCGATAGAAGCGTAGATTGGGAAGCAATGGTCGTTACGGATGTATTTGAACGATACGACAGTGGGGATGAAGCTGGAGCAGCCAGTTATTTGCGTTCTTCTGTAGAGCCCTATTCAAATGACTTAATAAAAGAATTTGAAAAATTATCAGATATACGGATGGATTCTATCAATGTACAAGCCCAATCGGTGACCAATCTAGGAAAACGCTCACTGACGTTAACGTTCATCATTAGTGTTTTAGTGATTATACTTGGAATCACGATTGCTTTATTAACGTCTAATTCGATCACAAAACCAATCAAAAAAGTTATGGAACGCATGCAGACGATCGCTTATGGGGATCTCACCTCCGAGCCGTTAGCAATAACTGCGAAAGATGAAACAGGACAGTTGGCTATGGCTATCAACCAAATGCAAGTAATGGAAAAAGAAGTTATGGAAGGCATAAAAAGAGCTTCAGAGATGTTGACCAACAACAGTAATGAACTTACCCAATCTGCCAATGAAGTGAAATCAGGTTCTGAGCAAGTTGCGATAACAATGCAAGAATTGGCGACTGGATCAGAAACACAAGCGACAACTGCAAGCAATTTATCCGTAGTGATGGGTAATTTTACTAAAAAGGTCCAAAGCACCAATAAAAGCGGCGAAAAAATCAAAGACTCTTCAATGGGTGTGTTATCCATGACTACCCAAGGTAAGGAATATATGGAAGATTCGAACCGTCAAATGGCTAAAATCGATGAAATTGTCTTGGATGCCGTATTTAAAATGGCCACACTGGATAACCAAACAAAAGAAATCACAAATTTAGTTATGATTATTCAAAAAATTGCTGATCAAACGAATCTACTGGCTTTAAATGCTGCAATCGAAGCTGCACGAGCTGGTGAACACGGCAGAGGGTTTGCAGTGGTTGCAGACGAAGTCCGTAAATTAGCTGAACAAGTTGCCGTATCTATTTCTGATATTACCGGATTTGTTGAGAAAATCCAGACTGAGTCTAAAAGAGTGAGCGACTCTTTACAAACCGGTTACACGGAAGTTCAAGAAGGAACTAGCCAAATCAAGAAAACTGGAGATACCTTTAACCAAATCAATGCTTCCGTTACGACAATGGTAAAAGGCATCAAAGACATATCTGACAATTTAGAAAGTATCCAAGTGAATAGTGAGATCATGAACAGTTCGATTGAAGAGATTGCTTCTGTTTCAGAGGAATCTGCTGCTGGTGTCGAAGAGACGTCTGCTGCTTCACAAGAAATCACTAGTTCTATGGAAGAAGTTGCAGGGAATTCGGAACAACTTGCAGACTTAGCTAAAGGTTTAGCCGAGATGGTTGAAGAATTTAAAATCTAAAGCCTAGTATTAAAAATAGATTGAATAGTAATAACGGTACCTATAAAAAAGATAATAAAAGGAATTTAGTGGGTTTAAACGGTCATTTAGGCAGTTTAAACCCATTAATAGATAAGAAGGAGTAAACAAATGAAAAAAAGGATTTTGTTAAAAAGTATTCGAGCAAAAATTTTAGCGGGTTTTATGATTACGATCGGATTAATGCTTATATTAAGTGCTTACACGATCAACTCAATAACTAATACAAATGATTCAATAAGGGATATATTAGAAAAAGAGATGGCACTTCTAATTGTTGACGAAAAACTTTCAACAAATATCAATAAGCGCACAAGTTTAATAAGAGGATTTATGTTGTATGAAGATGACTCGTTCAGACAGGAATTTGAAGATGGACTAGCTGAAACCATTGCATTAGAAAATCAAGCTGTGGAATTAAGCAATTCAGAAGAAGTGAACGATTTAATCAGTAAAAAATTCGAATGGGGTACTTTAACTGATGAAGCGTTAGCAGCATATGATGAGGGGGATACGGAAACAGCCCATGAAATCATGAGGGAACAAGTTCAGCCAATCGAAAAAGAATTAGTTGCAGGATTTTCCGCTCTAGCTGATGAACGTGAAAAAGATATTACTGTAATTGGTCAGCAAGTAATTAAAAATGGTGAACGTGTTAGGATCATCAGTGTAGGTAGCATGATCCTTGTAGCGCTATTATCTTTACTCGTAGCCTATTTAACAGCTAATAATATTACAAAACCGCTTAACGTAGTGACGAAACGGATGCAAAGTATTTCTGAGGGCGATCTCAGCTTAGAACCGCTAGAAATAACAGAAAAAGATGAAACAGGGAAACTGAGTGTATCTATGAATAAAATGCAACAAACAGTTAAAAGTGTGATGGAGGGGATCTCACATGCATCTGAAGAGTTGAGCAGTCACAGTGAAGAACTTACCCAAGCTGCAGGTGAAGTGAAATCAGGTTCTGAACAAGTAGCGATCACGATGCAAGAATTGGCAACAGGTTCAGAAACACAAGCGACGACGGCAAGTAATTTGGCAGTGGTTATGGAAAATTTCACTAAAAAAGTCCAAAGCACAAACAAGAGTGGGGAAAAGATCAAAAATTCTTCAATTGGTGTTTTGTCTATGACCAATGAAGGCAAGCAATACATGGAAGACACAAGCCAACAAATGGCAAAAATAGACAGAATTGTTCAAGATGCTGTGAAAAAAATGGCTACTTTAGACAATCAAACAAAAGAAATCAATAATTTAGTCGTGATCATTCAAAAAATTGCTGATCAAACCAACTTATTGGCTTTGAACGCAGCAATCGAAGCAGCACGTGCGGGAGAACATGGCCGAGGGTTTGCTGTAGTGGCTGATGAAGTTCGAAAATTAGCTGAACAAGTAGCTGTTTCCATTGCAGATATTACCGGATTCGTCGAAAAAATCCAAGTTGAATCTAAAAGAGTAAGCGAGTCATTACAAACAGGTTATGCTGAAGTAGAAGAAGGTACGAGTCAGATCGCTAAGACTGGTCAAACCTTCAACCAAATCAACGCTTCTGTTACTACAATGGCAGAGGGTATCAAAGGTATCTCTGAAAACTTGGAAAGCATCAAATTCAATAGTGAGATCATGAATAGTTCAATTGAAGAAATTGCATCTGTTTCAGAAGAATCGGCTGCTGGAGTTGAACAAACTTCTGCTGCTTCACAGCAGATCACTAGCTCTATGGAAGAAGTTGCTGGGAATTCTGAACAGCTTTCAAGTTTAGCTGAAAATCTAGCTGAAATGGTCGGCCATTTCAAGATATAAGCGAAAGATAGCTGAAAGAAAGGCCTAGATAAAAATCAGTCACCTGTAAATGACTGTATAATTTCGGGTGTGGATGAAGAAATTCATTCACACCTATTTTTTTATCAAAAAATAAAACCAATTCAAGCTCTATAAGTTTGAATATCAACTATCAGTTTGATCACTTACCTGAAATTTCAGAAGGAATAGGGGTTGCTTGTAGCCATGTAAAGTATTCAATGCGAACTACAGAGCGTTAGCGCTTCAGCGGTTACGTTCTGTTTGAGGCTTGAAAGCTTGGAAGACGAAAGGCTTCAGTGCGGTACCATGGCTCTTCACAAGCAAACCCGTACATTCCAGAAGAAATTTCTTTTAGAATACCAACACCATTTGTTAAACAATCAATATGGGGCTATATTTTTTGAGGTCAATAGATCAGTTTGATCACTTACTTGAAATTTCAGGAGGAATAGGAGTTGCTTGTAGCCATGTAAAGTATTCAATGCGAATTACAGAGCGTTAGCGCTTCAGCGATTACGCTCTATTTGAGGCTTGAAAGCCTGGAAGACGAAAAGCTTCAGTGCGGTACCATGGCTCTCCACAAGCAAACCCGTACATTCCAGAAGAAATTTCTTTTAGAATACTAGCCCTTTTAGTGAACAATCAATATGGGGCTATATTTTTTGAGGTCAATAGATCAGTTTGATCAGTTACCTGAAATTTCAGAAGGAATAGGGGTTGCTTGTAGCCATGTAAAGTATTCAATGCGAATTACAGAGCGTTAGCGCTTCAGCGGTTACGTTCTGTTTGAGGCTTGAAAGCTTGGAAGACGAAAAGCTTCAGTGCGGTACCATGGCTCTCCACAAGCAAACCCGTACATTCCAGAAGAAATTTCTTTTAGAATACCAACACCATTTGTTAAACAATCATATAAATGACAAAACCTCACTCTTTCATGGAAGAGTGAGGTTTAATTTTTGATTTACTTATACGTGTAAGCAACTTTGACGTATAAGAGACGATTTTCTTTGGTGTCACTCTTTCGTTTAAAGTCCTTCCACGAAAGAGTGACCTCTATTGGCAATCGATTTTGGGATGGAAACTTGTCCTAATCTAGCCTTTTTAATAAAGTTAATCTTGAAACTGAGCAAGGATTTCTTTGAATCGCAGTCTGAATTCTTTTCGGTTCTCTTCTGTAAAAGGTTTAGGACCTTTTGTTCGCTTACCGCTTTTTCGGATCATAGCGCTTAAATAACGCGATTGCAACAATTGATCTATGTTCTCAGAGGTATAGACATAACCCGTATGGTGAAGAACGATACAGCCTTTTCCTAGCCCTAATGAAGCTAAGCCGTAATCTTGTGTAACAAGAATATCTCCTTTTTTTATGAGTTTAATGATACGGTAATCTGCTGCTTCTGCTCCTGTATCAACGTAGACTGTTTCTACTCCTGGAGGCTGTTCCTTGGTCGAAAAATGCGAAATACTGGTCACAAGTGTCACTGGTATTTCTTTTGCTGAAGCTTCTTCAATAATAATATTCTTTACTGGGCAGGCATCTGCGTCAATATAAATTTGCAAGATTTCACCGACTTTCTAATCATTTTATAGTCTTAGTATACCAGTTGCTAACTTATATGTTTAGGAATACTTTGAGATACTGTATGATGGAAGCAAAGAGTAAAAGGAGCTGAACAGTATGACTAATAACCTTTATTCATTTGATATTTCGACAGAGGAGAAACAAGCATTTATAACTATCGATGATCATTTACAGAAGGCTTTATCAAGAAGTGGCGTGAAAAATGGCATTATGTTGGTGTTTTGTCCTCATACGACAGCTGGGATCACAATTAGTGAAAATGCCGATTTAGGTGTAAAAAAAGATCTGATTTCAGGTTTAAATCAAGCGTTTCCTAATAAAGCCGAATATGCTCATCTGGAGGGGAATTCAGATGGGCATATAAAATCGTCAGTAGTAGGGGCCAGTGAAACACTGATTATTTTGAAAGGGCGTCTTATTTTAGGGACCTGGCAAAGTCTTTACTTTTGCGAATTCGATGGCCCAAGGAATCGAACTTTTTTTGTGAAAATTATTGAAGGTTAAAAAAATTTAAGAATCGTCAAAAAAGATTGTATTCGAAAAAAAGATGGTGTACAATTTAGTTGTGCGCAACCTATTTAGGAGGAACAAGAATGGAAGGGAACAACTTTTTATTAGAAGAACAGCTCTGTTTTTCGACTTATACTTTATCTAAACAGTTTACAAAGCTTTATCGGCCAGTGTTAGAACCGTATGCTCTTACATATACTCAATATGTCGCTTTGCTTGTACTGTGGGAGAAATCTGATCTAAGTGTTCAATCATTGGGAACAAAACTAGGATTGGATAGCGGAACACTAACACCGATGCTAAAGCGGATGGAATCAAACGGATTTATTACTCGAAAGCGTCATCCGGAAGACGAAAGAAGAGTAATCATCGCAACTACTCCAAAAGCTGATAACTTAAAGGATGAGTTACTTAAAAAGGTCTCTGCCTGCTTAGCCCTGCTAAATTTGAACGAACAAGATTATTTTGACTTATTAGAAAAGATGAACCAACTAACAAAAACTTTAGGAGGAATCAATAATGACTGAATCAAAAATATTGTACCAAACAACAGCAATCAACACAGGCGGGCGTAATGGAGAAAGTCATTTACCAGATGGCTCTTTTTCGGTAAAAGTATCAACTCCAAAACAAATGGGTGGCCCTGGACAAGGCAGCAACCCAGAGCAATTATTTGCTTTAGGCTACAGTGCATGCTTCAATTCAGCACTAGAAATCATGGTCAAACAAGCTAAAATCGAGGCTGGATCAGAAGTTACGGCCGAAGTTTCTCTACATTCAGATCCAACGGATAATGGTGTTAAACTTTCTGTGGTACTTATTGTCGCAATTGAAGGACAAAGCCTTGAAGTTACAAAAGAATTAGCAGAAAAAGCACATGCATTTTGCCCATATTCTAAAGCTGTTCAAAATAATATCGATGTTGCAATAAAAGTAGTAGAATACAAATAAAAAAATCAGTAAAATAAAAAAACTAATCTGAAGAAGTGAGGTCTTGAAGCCGCTCTTTTCAGGTTAGTTTTTTTGTATAGTTACATGAGTTGCTTTTGTACTAAGGGAGACATCGCTTTTTCAAGATCAGTGATGGATTGGTCGTGAATAACTTTAGAAAAAATTTCGGATAATAAGTGAGCGTCATCGTCTGTATTTAAAATAATCAGACAGGTATCGAAGCTAGCAATCGTACCAGCAATTGCTGGCAGTTTTAATTCGTCGATCAAAGAAGCGATAATATTTGGATATGTGGGTGCAACTAGAAGTATAACTAAAAAGTGGACAGATATAACTTTTATCCCGTAATTACGCAACGATTTTTCTAATCTGAAATAAAGACTTTTTTCACGATAAACATCATGGTAGAAGGCATATTTCATTGTCCGACCCAATTGACTTATCTTGATCAAATTTAATTCTTTTATGTCTCTGGACAATGTGGCTTGAGTAGATTGAAATCCTTCTTTTTTCAGGAGCTCCATCAATTCCTGTTGTGTCGCAATATCGTTGGTAAGAATAAGATTTTTAATTGCAAATAATCGTTCATTTTTCTTCATGATCATCCTCTTCTCTAAAAATTTTTCTAAAAAAAAGTAATTCATAAAAAATGTATAAAGGCGATTCATATACAGTATAAAGATTTGTTTTGGAGTGAATATTCTATAAAAAGAATATATATGAAAAAGAGGAAAAATAATGTGACCAAATCGACATTCCTGGTGCAGACTTTAAACTTTTAATAAAGGTAAGTAAGCGTTATTATATGTATGTAATCAATAAGAAGTAACAAGAAGGGAAGGTTAACAACAATGACAACACCCATTCATGTAATGTCTGAAATTGGAAAATTGAAGACTGTTTTATTAAAAAGACCAGGTAAAGAGGTAGAAAATTTAACCCCTGAAATAATGGAGCGCTTATTATTCGACGATATTCCTCACTTGTCAGTCATCCAAAAAGAACATGATGCATTCGCTCAAGCTTTGATCGATCGTGGAGTAGAAGTACTGTATTTGGAAAAATTATCTGCAGAAGCAATCGATGCAGGAAACTACAAAGAGAAGTTTGTTGAGCGTATTTTAGATGAATCAAATCTTGAAACAAAACCTGTTAGAGAAGGACTAAAAAAATACTTGTTAAGTTTTGATACACAGGAAATGGTGGATGTCATCATGGCTGGTGTACGTAAAAAAGATTTAAATATCGAGAGCAATCATTTGTCAGATATTTCAGAAGAAGAAGTGTATCCATTCTTTATGGATCCTATGCCAAATCTTTACTTTACAAGAGATCCAGCTGCAGCTATGGGAGATGGTTTGACTATCAACCATATGGCTTTTGAAGCTCGCAATAGAGAATCATTATTCATGGAAGTGATCATGGATCATCACCCAAGATTTGCCGGTCAAGACGTTAGTGTATGGCGTGACCGCAATCATACATCTCGCATCGAAGGCGGAGATGAATTGATTTTAAATGATAAAGTATTGGCTATTGGGATTTCACAGCGGACTTCGGCTAAAGCTATTGAAGATCTAGCAATCGAATTATTTGATAACAATTCTAATTTTGAAAAAGTTTTAGCAATAAAAATACCAAATGTTCGTGCTATGATGCATTTGGATACAGTGTTTACAATGGTTGATTACGATAAATTTACTATTCATCCAGGAATACAAAAAAACAATGGCGAAGTAGATACGTATATTTTAGAAAAAGGCGAAAAACCTGGAACGGTTAAGATAACTCATCGTTCTGATTTACAAGAAATATTACGTGAAGCATTGGATGTACCAAAACTAACACTGATTCCTTGTGGTGGCGGAGATGCAATCATTGCAGCTCGTGAACAATGGAATGACGGTTCTAACACATTAGCTATTGCACCAGGAGTAGTTGTCACTTATGACCGTAACTATGTTTCCAATGATCTGTTGAGAAGTCATGGTATCGAAGTTATTGAAGTTGCTTCAAGTGAATTATCTAGAGGTCGAGGTGGTCCTCGTTGTATGAGTATGCCTTTGGTTCGCGAAGATCTACCGGCAAGATAAAACTATTTTTTAAAAATAAACTAAAAGTATATGGAGGAATTAATAATGACAGAACAAGTATTCCAAGGACGTAGTTTAGTAGCTGAGAAAGATTTTACAAAAGAAGAATTAATGTATTTGATCGATTTATCTGCACATCTAAAGGACTTGAAAAAAAGAGGGATCCCACATCATTATTTAGAAGGAAAAAATATTGCTTTATTATTTGAAAAATCTTCAACTCGTACTCGCGCAGCATTCACTACGGCAGCAATCGATTTAGGAGCACATCCTGAGTATCTTGGGAAAAATGATATTCAATTAGGTAAAAAAGAATCTGTTGAAGATACAGCACGTGTATTAGGAAGCATGTTTGATGGTATCGAATTTCGCGGTTTCAAACAAAGCACAGTGGAACAATTAGCTGAGTTTTCTGGAGTTCCTGTATGGAATGGTTTGACTGATGAATGGCATCCAACACAAATGATTGCTGACTTTTTAACGGTTAAAGAAAACTTTGGTCACCTTGAGGGTATTACTTTAGCTTATGTTGGAGATGGCCGCAATAATATGGCAAACAGTTTATTAGTTACGGGTGCACTTTTAGGTGTGAACGTTCGAATCGTCTCTCCTGAATCATTATTCCCAACAAAAGAGACAGTAGACATGGCTCAAGCTTTTGCCAAAAAATCTGGTAGTAAATTGATGATCACAAAAGATGTTGCAGAAGGTGTTAAAGATGCAGATGTTTTATATACGGATGTCTGGGTATCAATGGGAGAAGAAGATAAGTTTGCAGAACGAATCGAATTATTGACTCCTTACCAATTAAATATGGATATGGTCCGTGCAACTGGCAAAGAAGATATGATCATTTTACATTGTCTTCCAGCTTTCCATGATGCAACGACAGACTATGGTCGAGATGTTAAAGAAAATCACCATATTGAGGAAATGGAAATTACAGATGAGGCATTCAGAAGTAAGCATGCACGTCAATTTGGTCAAGCTGAAAACCGTATGCACTCAATCAAAGCTATTATGGCTGCAACATTAGGTAACCTATTTATTCCTAAAGTTTAATAATAAAATTTGTATAAATAAAAAAGTATGAGAATTGTAGCTTCTCATACTTTTGTTTATACGAATAAATTAGCTGCACAGTAAAGTTGGAAAATGGAGGAAGAAAATAATGGAAGAAAAAAAATTAGGCTTGACGCCCTTAGTTGCTCTAGTTGTAGGGTCAATTATTGGTGGTGGAATCTTTAATTTAATGTCAGATATGGCAGTTGAAGCTTCTGTGGGTCCAGTTATTATTGGTTGGGCCATTGCCGGCATAGGTATGGCATTTTTAGCATTTAGTTTTCAAAATTTATCAGCTAAGCGTCCTGATTTGGATGCTGGGATTTATAGTTATGCAAAAGAAGGATTCGGGAAATATATGGGATTCAATTCTGCATGGGGGTATTGGTTATCCGCTTTCTTAGGAAATGTCGCTTATGGGACATTATTATTTAGTTCAATCGGGTACTTTTTCCCTATTTTTGGAAATGGTCAAAACTTAGCTTCCGTTATCGGAGCATCAGTCATATTATGGTTGGTTCATGCCCTTATATTAAGAGGAATCGAAACAGCTTCATTTATCAATACGATCGTTACAGCGGCTAAACTGATTCCGTTGGCAATCTTTTTTGTAGCGATGTTTGTAGCTTTTAAATTAGATGTTTTTACAGCTGATTTCTGGGGAACAATCTCAGGCGATTTCACATTTTCAGAAGTAATGGCTCAAGTTCAAGGAACAATGTTAGTAACAGTATGGGTATTTATCGGTATTGAAGGAGCCGTTGTCTTCTCGGGTCGTGCTAAAAATAAATCTGATGTTGGGAAAGCAACAATTATTGGTTTAGTAACCGTTATTTCAATTTATTTATTGACAACTATTCTATCAATGGCCGTCTTAACGAGACCTGAATTGTCAGAATTGCCTCAACCAGCAATGGCTTATTTATTAGAAAGTGTTGTAGGTAAGTGGGGAGCAATCTTAATCAATATCGGTGTTATTATTTCTGTATCGGGTGCTTGGCTGGCTTGGACGATGTTTGCGGCTGAATTGCCTTATCAAGCATCTAAACAAGGTGCCTTTCCTAAGTTCTTTGCTAAAGAAAATAAAAATGGCGCACCAGTCAATTCATTGTTTTTCACAAATATATTGATTCAATTATTCCTATTTACTTTCTTAATTAGTTCAAGAGCATATAATTTTGCCTTTTCATTAGCTTCCTCAGCTATTTTGATTCCATATGCATTTACTGCATTCTATCAATTAAAACTTTCATTGATGGAAAAAAGTACAACACCGCGTCGCAATCAAAATATTTTTATTGGGGTTGTAGCAAGTATTTATGCTGTTTGGTTGATCTATGCAGGTGGAATAGATTACTTGCTCTTAACAATGTTTTTATACGCACCAGGAATCATCATTTATGCTTGGGTACAAAAAGAAAATAAAGAAAAAATCTTTACAAAAACTGAATGGGTTGCAGCAGCAGTTGTAGTAGCACTCTTTTTAATTGCAATTTTCCAAATAGCAACTGGTTCAATTGATATAGGTAACATGTAACTAATAAATTTAATATGTAGAGGAATGTGATAAATATGGGAAAAAGAAAAATTGTCGTAGCGTTAGGCGGAAATGCTATATTGTCTAATGATGCAAGTGCACAAGCTCAACAGAAAGCTCTTGAAGAAACATCAGAATACCTAGTTAAATTTATTGAAAATGGGGACGATTTAGTTATCTCTCATGGTAACGGCCCACAAGTAGGAAACTTGTTGTTACAGCAAGATGCAGCGGATAGTGTTAAAAATCCAGCTATGCCATTAGATACTTGTGTAGCTATGACTCAAGGAAGCATTGGGTACTGGATGCAAAATGCTCTTTCACGTGCACTAGAAAAACGAAATCTAACGAATCAAGTTGTTTCATTGATCACTCAAGTAATCGTAGATGAAGCTGATCCAGCTTTCAAAAATCCAAGTAAGCCAATTGGTCCATTCTTATCTGAAGCAGAAGCGAAAGAAGAAATGGAACAATCACAAGCAATCTTCAAAGAAGATGCAGGGAGAGGCTGGCGTAAAGTAGTTCCTTCTCCAAAACCAATCAGCATCAAGGAACATGTTGTGATCAATCAATTGGTCGAAAACGGAGTAATTCCTATTACCGTTGGTGGCGGCGGAATCCCCGTTGTGAAGAAGGGTAATGAAATAAGAGGAGTAGAAGCTGTAATTGATAAGGATTTTGCCTCTCAAAAATTAGCAGAATTGATTCAAGCCGATTTGTTGGTTATTTTAACGGGTGTAGATAATGTATTCGTCAATTTCAATAAGCCAAATCAAAAACAATTAAATGAAGTATCTGTTGAAGAAATGAAAGGTTATATTGCTGAAAATCAATTTCTTCCGGGAAGTATGTTGCCAAAAGTAGAAGCTGCAATTGCTTTTGTCGAAAACTCAAAAGGTGGAAAAGCAATCATTACTTCTTTAGAAAATATTGAACATGTACTAACAGAAGGAGCAGGAACAATTATTACAAAATGAAGTAAGCGCTATTAGAAACAACACATAATAAAGCAAAAAAGCCTGTTTTTATGAAGGCTTTTTTTGCTTTTATGGTACAATATGATTGTGAATAATTTATCTATAACATTTAATTAAAACTATCAGTAGAACGAATAAGAACGTTGAGTTGAGGAGTGTTTTGATGACAACTATTCAAAAAAAGATGACCAATTTATACGAACTTCGTTATAGTCCCATTTTTTCAGAATTTACTGATCCCGAATTTAATCTTCTCCGCAAAAACATGTGTTTACGTAAGTATAAAAAAGGACAAGTTCTATTCGATGAAGGTGACGTTCGTGAGAAAATATTTTATTTAGTCAATGGATTAGTTAGACTCGAAAAATATGATGAGAGTGCTTTTTACACTTACACAGATTATGTGAAAAAAGAAACCTTATTTCCATATGGTGGCATGTTCTCCGATGAAATGTACCATTATTCTGCGAGTGCTGTTACAGATATTGAGTTGTACTATATTCCGACAGCTCTTTTTGAAAGTCTTGTAGCCGAAAACCCGAAACAAATCATTTATTTCTATCATAAATTATCCAAAATTCTTGAAAGTCACGAAAAAAGGGTACAGTATATGGTCGTATCAAATGCGAGTAATCGTATTATTAAAACGTTGAATTATTTGATGCAAGAGCTAGGTGATTATACAAACCCTACCATGGTCAAAATCGAATATCCTATAACCATTAATGAAATAGCAAATATGAGCGGCTGCTCGAGAGAAACAGTGGGAAACACCATCAAAAAGTTGAAAGAAATGGATAAGTTAGCCTATGAGCATAAGTTTTTCTTGTTTAAAGACCTTATTTATTTCAATTCTTATACAGAATAAAGCGTTAATCTTTGTATAAACGGGTTATCGCAATCAAAGAATGACTGCCAAAAGCTCTTAAAGAAGAGAAATCTCTTCGAAGAGTTTTTTTGTTTTAGACTATATAATGACCGATACTCTTCTAGTACTCCTAAAAATTCTGTGGTACTATTAGAGCTAAGAAAACCTTTTCAGTAGTCAACACTGAGAACAGTAGGAGGAAAATATATGATGTATGGCGCAATTGAAGCAGGCGGAACAAAATTTGTTTGTGCAGTTAGTGATGAGCAATTAGAGATAAAAGAACGTGTAAGTATTCCTACCACTACACCTGAAGAAACGCTCAAACAGGTCTTTGATTTTTTTGATCAGTATACATTAAATTCGATCGGGATAGGTTCGTTTGGTCCTATCGATGTAAATGAAAAATCAGCTACATATGGATATGTGACATCAACTCCCAAAACAGCATGGAAGAATTTCGATTTTTTAGGAGCAGTCAAACAGCAATATGGTGTTCCCGTAGCTTGGACGACAGATGTCAATGCAGCTGCATACGGTGAATACAAAAAGGGAAGTGCACGTGGGGCTGAGAGCTGCCTATACTTGACCATTGGAACTGGTATTGGAGGCGGAGCAGTTGTTGATGGCAAAGTATTGAGTGGTTTTGGCCATCCAGAGATGGGACATCTCTTAGTTAGAATGCATCCTGATGATGATTTTAAAGGCGTTTGCCCTTACCATGGGAATTGTTTAGAAGGTATTGCTGCAGGCCCAGCTATCGAAAAACGATATGGGAAAAAAGGAACTGATTTAGCAGATGATAAAAAAGTTTGGGAAATAGAGGCTTTTTATCTGGCGCAAGCATTAGTGAATTATACTTTGATTCTCAGCCCAGAAAAAATCATTTTAGGCGGAGGCGTTATGAAGCAAACAAAACTGCTATCTTTGGTCAAGAAAGAATTCACTAAATTGATGGCAGGGTATGTCGATACTCCTTCTTTAGATGAATACATCGTGACACCTGAACTTGAAGATAATGCGGGGATCATGGGTTGTTTGCTGATGGCTAGTGAAGAAAAATAAAAAAAGTTCAAAGAAATATAAGGTGATAAGATGGTGACCATAAAAGATATCGCTCAACAAGCTGGAGTAGCTAAAAGTACTGTCTCAAGGTATCTGAACGGCGGATCAGTCAGTAAAAAGACCAAAGCCAAATTGGATCAAATCGTTAATGAAACGGGCTATACACCGAATACTTTTGCGCAAAGTTTAAAAGCGAAAAAAACAAATATGATTGGTACCATTATTCCTCGCTTAGATTCATTTGCAACAAATGCAATCTTAGCGAGTATTGACGAAGAATTAAGAAAGAAACAGTATCAATTGATCATTACAAATACAAATCAAAATATTGAACGTGAAGTGGAAAATATTTATACTTTAGCAAAACAAAAAGTAGATGGGATCATATTGTTGGCAACTGTTGTGACTGAGGCTCATAGAGCAGCGATAGCAGCAGTTGGAATACCAGTCTTGTTGCTGGGGCAATCGGCAGAAGGGTTACATACGATCGGCCATCAAGAGTATGAAGCTGGTTTCAAGATGGGGAGTCATGCAATTGATTTAGGCCATAAAAAGTTCTTGTTTTTTACGGTACCTGAAGAAGACAAAGCAGTAGGTCAGTTGAGATCAAAAGGTGTTTTAGACGCATTGAGAAAATATCCAGATACTTTTATTGAAATTATTGAAACAAATTTTTCTTTTTCAAAGGCTTACGAAAAGGCTATGGATGTATTACCTGCTACTTCTGCTACGTATGTTCTTTGTGCTACTGATAATATTGCTTTAGCGGTCATGAAAGCAGCACATACATTAGGACTGAGCATCCCAAACGATTTTTCCTTATCAGGATTCGGGGGCTATACAGTCGCATCGATCGTCACACCATCTATAACGACAGTGAAATATCCCTATAAGAAGTTGGGTGCCCTCTCAGTAGCTAATATAATTGAATTAGTTGAAGGGAAAGAGATCATAAGCAACCTAGAATTACCTAATGAGCTGATCAAAAGAGAGTCAACTGTATATTTAAAAAGTTCGAAGTAACGTATTCAGTTGCTTCGAACTTTTTTAATATAATTTAGTAGACAAAAAAACAAAAATAAGGTAAGATAAAAATAGAAACCGGTTCCAAAAAGTAAAAAGGGGGAAAAAATCATGTCAGATAACAAAGAAATAGCAAAACAAGTCATTGCAGCAGTTGGTGGAAAAGAGAATATCAATTCTGTTACGCACTGTGCAACTAGATTACGAATCATGGTGAGCGATGAAAGTAAAATAGATAAAAACAAAGTAGAGGATATTGAAAAAGTAAAGGGGACCTTTTATAATTCCGGACAATTTCAAATTATTTTTGGAACCGGTACCGTTAATAAGATTTATGAAGAAGTTGTTGGATTAGGTGCAAGTGAAGGAACAGCCAGTCAAGTGAAAGAAGAGTCTAAGAAACAAGGAAATGCTTTCCAGCGAATGATTCGTACATTCGGTGATGTATTTGTTCCTATCATCCCAGTTTTGGTTGCAACCGGTCTATTTATGGGATTGCGTGGGTTATTGACTCAAGAGCAAGTTTTAGCTGTTTTTGGAATGGTACCAAAGGATATCAGCCCTAATTTTTTATTATACACTCAAGTGTTAACGGATACAGCGTTTGCCTTTTTACCAGCGCTCATCGCTTGGTCTTCATTTAAAGTATTTGGAGGATCACCCATTATTGGGATCGTTTTAGGATTGATGCTAGTTAATCCTGCTCTTCCAAATGCCTATGCAGTAGCAGGTGGAACAGCAGATCCAATCACGATGTTTGGCTTTATCCCAGTAGTTGGGTATCAAGGAACTGTATTACCAGCCTTTATTGCTGGTTTTGTAGGCGCAAAATTAGAAAGATGGATCCGCAAACGGGTACCTGAAAGTCTTGATCTATTGCTTACACCGTTCATGACATTGCTAGTCATGAGTATCTTGTCTCTGTTTATTATTGGCCCAGTTTTTCACTCTTTAGAAGAAGTGGTATTAAACGCAACAATTTGGGTATTAGGATTGCCATTTGGACTAGCCGGTTTAGTCATTGGTACTTTAAACCAAATCATTGTTGTAACGGGTATTCATCATCTCTTCAACTTTTTGGAGATTCAATTATTGGCAAACACTGGAGTGAATCCTTTTAACGGAATTATCACAGCCAGTATTGCAGCACAAGGTGGAGCTTCATTAGCTGTTGCAATGAAGACAAAATCTAAAAAATTAAAAGCATTAGCTTATCCATCTACTCTATCGGCTTTCTTGGGTATTACTGAACCTGCTGTTTTCGGGGTAAACTTACGGTACTTTAAGCCGTTCGTCTTTGGATTAGTCGGCGGAGGAGTCGGTGGTTTCTTCGGGGATTTGGTTGGATTAGAAGCAACCGGAATGGCGGTCACCGTTATACCTGGAACATTACTTTATTTAAATGATCAAATCTTTTTATACATTTTAACTAATATTATTGCAATAGGTGTAGCCTTTGTATTAACTTATCTATTTGGATTTAGTGATAAAATGAAAGAAGAAATCGAAGCTCGAAAGGACGTTTAGAAAGATGAAAGAAACTGAAAAAGTGCACGATTACGAACTTGGATACCATATTACACCTCCTAAAGGGTTATTAAATGATCCCAATGGATTGGTACATTATAAAGGTGTTTATCATGTATTCTTTCAGTGGAACCAGACAGACACTACGCATCAATCAAAAAGCTGGGGTCATGTGACGACTAAGGATTTTATCCATTGGAAGTCTCACAAACCAGCCTTAGAACCTGTTGATTGGTATGATAAAGACGGATGCTATTCTGGAAGTGCTGTTGTTTTTAAAGAAAAACTCTATTTATTTTATACAGGAAATGTTCGAGGAGAACAGGGTGAACGAAGTAGTTATCAATGCTTAGCCGTTTCAGAAGATGGCATCCATTTTGAGAAAAAAGGACCCATATTAACGTTCCCAATAAAAGGTTACACCGCCCATGTCAGAGATCCTAAAGTCTGGCAAGGAGAAGATGGAAACTGGTGGATGGTTTTAGGAGCGCAAAAAGAAAATTTAACAGGTGATGTGTTGATGTACCAATCCACCAATCTAGTCGACTGGACATTAACTGGATCAATGTTAGACGAACCTATTTCATTAGGGTTCATGTGGGAATGTCCTGATTTATTGAGATTTGCTGAAAAAGATGTTTTCGTCTTTTCCCCACAAGGTTTAGAAGCTGAAGGTGAAAAATACAAGAATATTTATCAAACAGGATACTTTACAGGACGCTTTTTAGAAAATGGGAAATTTATTAAAGACAATCAGCCATTTGAAGAAATGGATCATGGATTTGAGTTCTATGCTCCTCAGACCTTCCTTGATGATAGTGGCCGCACGATTTTATATGGATGGGCCGGCGTTATGGAACCTGAAGTTGAAAAGGCGGTACCTACAATCAAACAAGGGTGGCTGCATGCACTAACTAGTCCGCGAGAGGTGCATTATAAAAATGGGCAACTTACTCAATACCCGCTTTCTGAAACAATAAAATTGAGAGAAGCAAATCCGATAACTAGTAAGAATGCTGGAAATGAAGTTATCCATCTGCCTTCGCTGCAACAAGATATTCTGATTGAATGGAATTCAGCAGCACCTGACTTTGTCATAAATCTAAGAAATGAGCTTGATATCCATTATCAAGCTGAAACTAAAAAAATGACCGTAACACGAACAAACTGGAAAACGAATGCAAGAGAAGAACGAACAGCTTTTTTAACGCATGAGCTGACAGAGTTACGATTATTGGTCGAAAGCTCATTAGTAGAGTTGTTTTTGAACAAAGGAGAAGAAGTTTTCACGTTGAGGTATTTTGTGGATGAAACAAACCATATATTGAATTTTAAGTATATGGATAAACCTTTAGAGAAACTAATGACACTTTATAGTCTTCGTTCATTCCAAAATGAATAAAATAATAAATTGAATAAAAAAAGAAATCGCTCAAAAGCACTAATTTGAGCGATTTCTTTTTGGTCTAATGCCATATATTATTTATTTAGTCAGAATTCAGTTACAATAATATTAGTGAAGTGTTAAGTCAAAGGGGGAAATTACATGGAAACATACAAACGTCTACCTAAACATATAGGTATTATTCCAGATGGAAATAGAAGATGGGCTCAAGGGCATAGCCTTGAAAAACAAGAAGGCTACAAATTTGGGGTAGAGCCCGGAGTAGAACTGTATCAGCTTTGTATAAAATTAGGCATTAAAGAAATGACTTTTTACGGATTCACGGTAGACAATACTAAACGCCCAGCAGAACAGACAAAAGCTTTTCAAGATGCTTGTGTAGCTGCGGTAAATAAACTGAAAGATGGAGATGTGGATCTACTGGTCGTTGGAAACACTAATTCTAAACTGTTTCCAAAAGAACTATTGCCTTATACTAAAAGAACTAAGTTCGGCAAAGGTTTGATAAAAATCAATTTCTTGGTAAATTACAGCTGGAGCTGGGACTTGAATTATGGCGTAAAACAAGCAAATTTTGATCCGAAAGATGATATTACCAAAACCATTGCTTCCTCAGATATCTCAAGAATGGATCTCATCATCCGTTGGGGCGGTAGAAGACGATTAAGTGGATTTTTACCGATCCAATCGATTTATTCTGATTTTTATGTAGTTGATGAATTATGGCCAGATTACAATACTAGTCAAGTCCATGCAGCATTGCAATGGTATCAAGATCAAGATGTCACATTAGGTGGCTAAGAGTTCAAGTATAAACTAAAATAGGAGAATCTAATCGAAATCATCTTATTTTTTAAAAGCAGATCAAGGAGCAGATAAATATGTATTTTGCAGATTACCATCATCACACAGACAATTCATTTGATTCTCAAGCACAAATGAAAGAAGTATGCGAACATGCTATAGAAAAAGGACTAAATGAAATTTGTTTTACCGAACATTTTTCCGTTAACCCTAAAGTACCTACTTACGGACATATGAATTTTGAAAAATATTTTTCCCAAATTGAAGCATGTCGTAAACTATTTGGAAATCAATTAACTATCAAAGCTGGAATTGAATTATGTGAACCCCACCTAATGAAAGAAAAATACAGAGACGTTTTAAACGATCTAGAAATAGATTTTATAATGGGGTCTGTTCATAATATCAAAGAAGAAAAATTACGAACCTTCATGGTAGGTAAAACTCCGCAAGAAATCTATCAGAAGTATTTTGAAGAAGTCTACGCAATGGTTGCTCATGCTGATATCGATGTGATCGCTCATTTAGATTTAATCAAACGGTATGCAGTAGAATCAATGGGCAACTACGAATTTGATGACTACAAGTCGATCATCGAAAAAATAATGCGCAAAGCAATTGAACGTGGTATTGGAATCGAGATCAATACTTCTGGTTTATCAAACAAAGCATTAAACGAAACATTGCCTTCAATGGATATATTACGTTTGTATCATTCATTAGGAGGGAAAATCTTAACGATCGGTTCTGATTCGCATCGTGCGGAAACAGTAGGATCAAATCAAGAAGTTGCGATCAAGATGGCAAAAGAAGCCGGATTTCAAGGAATCTATGTATTTGAAAAACGGGAACCCAAAAAAATAGCGTTCTAATCAAATTGATTGGTTAGTCTAAAAAAGGAGGGAAACAACTGCTAAAGTTGTTTTCCTTCTTTTTTAGACTTTAAAATATAGCGCTAACAGCTTGTAATTTTATCGAAATAAATGTATAATCGTTTTATGCAAAAGACTAGACAATTAGTTTAGCTTTTAAGATAAAAAAAGGAGTGTTTAATACCATGAAATATGAATTTCCAGATGGATTCTGGTGGGGATCTGCAGCAAGTGGACCGCAAACAGAAGGTGTTTTTGAAGGCGATAACAAAGGGGACAATATTTGGGATCATTGGTACCGCGAAGAACCAGAAAAATTCTTCAATCAAGTAGGACCAGAAAAAACTTCTTACTTTTATGAAAGATATAAAGAAGATATCCAATTGATGAAAGAAACAGGTCATACGACGTTTAGAACATCAATCCAATGGAGTCGCTTAATTCCCAATGGAACTGGGGAAGTTAATCAAAAAGCAGTTGCTTTCTACAATGATGTTATCGACGAATTGGTTGCAAATGATATTGAACCGTTTATCAACTTGTATCATTTTGATATGCCTATGAAGTTGCAAGAAAAAGGCGGCTGGTTAGACCGTGAAACGGTAGATGCGTACGTAGAATTTGCCAAAATATGTTTTGAACTATTTGGAGACCGTGTAAAAAAATGGTTTACACACAATGAACCAATCGTTCCTGTTGAAGGCGGATATTTGTATCAATTCCATTATCCTAATGAAGTAAATATGAAAAAAGCTGTTCAAGTTGCTTATCATGAGGTTCTTTCAAGTGCTAAAGCAATCAAATTTTATCATGAAATGAACTTAGGCGGCGAAATTGGGATCATTTTAAATTTGACTCCAAGCTACCCAAGGGATGAAACAAACCCAGAAGATGTTAAAGCAGCTAAACTTGCAGATGCATTCTTTAATCGTTCATTCTTAGATCCTTCAGTTAAAGGAGAGTTCCCAACAGATTTAGTCGATTTATTGAAAGGAATCGATCATTTACCAGTGATCGAAGAAGGCGATTTAGAAACAATCAAAAATAATACTGTCGATTTATTAGGTGTTAACTATTATCAACCTCGTCGAATCAAAGCCAAAGAATCTAACGGAAAACTAGCTGATGGCCCTATGCCAGATGATTATTTTGACAATTACATCAAACCTGATCGTAAAATGAATCCATACCGTGGATGGGAAATTTACGAAAAAGGGGTTTATGATATTTTAACGAACCTAAGAGAAAACTATGGCAATATTCGTTGCTACATCTCTGAAAATGGAATGGGTGTAGAAGGCGAAGAAGATTTTGTAAATGAAGATGGCATAATTGAAGATGATTACCGGATCGAATTCGTCAAAGATCATTTGACATTCATGCATCAAGCGATTCATGAAGGCAGTAATGTGCTTGGCTACCACATGTGGACATGTATGGATAATTGGTCATGGACAAATGCTTATAAAAACCGTTATGGATTTATAGCAGTTGATATCGAGAAGCAAGGAAAAAGAACGGTGAAAAAAAGTGGACACTGGTTTAAAGCAGTATCCGATGCTAATGGTTTTGATTAAGAAAAAAGTGATAGTATTAGAATTTCCCTTCTTGGGAAATCTAATACTACTAAATAAATAAGTTTAGTTTTTTTAAACAAAAGACTAGACATACGAAAAATATAATGATATTATTTATATGTAATCGATTTCAAATAATTGATAAAACTAAAAAGAGGCCTCTTTTTAGTTAGAGTTTATAACATAGAAAAAGAAAAGAGGAATACTAGTGGATGGATTTATTGATAAATTAGGAGAAAAATTACTTCCTATTGCCGGAAAACTTGGTGAAAATCGTTATCTTAAAGTTTTACGTGATGCATTTATGCTTGCTTTCCCTATTACGATGTTTGGATCAATTGTTGTCGTATTAAATAACTTGCCATTTTTCAATGATGCAACAAAAGGAACTTTAGGAAACTTGTTCGGAAACGGACAAAATGCGACGATGTCGATCATGACCATTTTTGTTACATTTGGTATCGGTTATTATTTAAGTAAATCATACGATGTTGAAGCTATTTTTGGTGGAGCTGTTTCATTAGCTGCTTACCTTATTCTGACACCATTCTCAATGTTGACTGAATCAGGCGAAGCCGTAACAGGTGTGTTAGCACTAGATCGTTTAGGTGCAAAAGGAATGTTTATTGGTATGATCGCAGCCTTCATAGCTGGTGAGATCTATACTCGTATTGTTAAAAAAGGCATCGTAATTAAAATGCCAGATGGTGTTCCTCCAGCAGTTGCTAATTCATTTGCAGCTTTGTTACCAGCTCTTATTACATTATTTAGTTTCTTACTAGTTAATGCAGCAGTTGTTGGTTTCTTTGATACAAACTTACATGATGTTGTGTATACAGCTATTCAACAACCTTTAACAGCTCTTGGAAGTGGATTACCTGCTACCTTGATTGCCGTATTCTTTGTTCAATTCCTATGGTTCTTCGGATTACATGGTCAAATTATTGTTAACTCAGTAATGGATCCTATCTGGAATACCTTAGCTTTAGAAAATCTTGATGCGTATAAAGCTGGCGAAGCTTTACCACATATTGTAACTAAACCATTTATGGAAATTTACACTGTTGGTATGGGTGGATCCGGTAGTACTTTAGTCGTTGTCTTATTATTAGCTTTTGTTATGAAAAGCAGACAAAATAAAGATATCGGCCGCTTAGCTTTAGGACCTGCAATTTTCAACGTAAATGAACCATTGATTTTCGGAATGCCTTTAGTTTTAAATGCTTCCATTTTTATTCCTTGGATCCTTGCTCCATTGGTAACAACAGCATTCAACTATGCTATGATGTCTACAGGAATTTTCCCAATTCCAACAGGTGTCACAGTGCCTTGGACAATACCAGTTATTATTAACGGAATTATGGCTACAAGCTCATTTATGGGTGGATTACTTCAAGTTATCGACATGGCTCTTATCGGAGTAATTTGGTTCCCATTCCTTAAATTAGTCGATAAAGTAAATCTAAATACTGTTTCTATGGCTGACGAATTATAAAGTCAATAATATAAAAAGAACTTGCCTCTTCCTTGGAGGCAAGTTCTTTTTTGCTGCTTTTAAGGCATATTTTAAAACATTCGTTAAGAGGAAAATAGCTGCCAGATAGGCAAAGGTTAATCAAATTTTTTTGAAGTTACATACCAGGTTGCAATAGGCCACATTGCTACGGAAATAGACCAAATTGATAGTGAGAGCAGAGGCAAATGCTGACTCAAAGTTGATTATTATTTGAGTAGGTGCAACGAGCCTCAGTTCGATGAACTCAAAGTTCGTTTTCCATTTGAGTTGCAACAATGAGCCTTAGTTCGAGTAACTCAAAGTCCGTTTTCCATTTGAGTTGCAGCAATGAGCCTCAGTTCGAGTAACTCAAAGTCCGTTTTCAATTTGAGTTGCAGCAATGAGCCTTAGTTCGAGTAACTCAAAGGCACTTTTCTATTTGAGTTGCAGCAACGAGCCTCAGTTCGAGTAACTCGAAGGCGCTATTCCATTTTAGTTGCAGCAACAAGCTTTAGTTCGAGTAACTCATAACAAAAGATCAATTGAATTTACCAAATCTAATTGACCCATGCCTTTATCTATTAGACCAAAAACTAGACCAATCATTATTTTTAAAAACGTTTTAGAAAAAAGTGTAGTAAAAGGCTAGTCTTATTATTTTGTTTGAGCTATGATGATTGCATAGACAAGAACATGGGGGTACCATAATGGTAAAATATGAAGCGATAGCAAATGAGATAAGAAATCGCATTACAGATGGAACTTACAAAGTGGAATCTCTTATTCCAGATCAAGTGTCATTATCAGAAGAATTTAAAGTCAGCAGAATGACCATAAAGAAAGCATTGGATATTTTAGCTTTAGAAGGATTGATTTATCGCCAACGTGGTTCTGGAACATTTGTAATGAAAAATTCTCCTTTAAACGAAGAAAATGCCGCAGTCAATGAGTACGACGGCTTGACCAAACAGATGCAGGGCCATAAATTAGAAAGTAGGATCATTAAATTTACAGTTGAGTTTCCAGATGAAGAGATCATGCAGCATTTGATGATTGAAAAAAATATGCCGGTTTATAATCTGGTCAGGTTAAGAATTGTTGACGATAAGCCATATGTTTTAGAACATACCTACATGCCAACAGATTTAACAACAGGCTTAACGGAAGATATCATCAAAGGTTCTATTTATAAATATATTCATGATGAATTAAAGATTAAATTTAGCGGAGCCTATCGCAAAATTCGCGCGGATAAGTCATCAAAATACGATCAAGAATACTTGAATTGTGGCGTTCATGATCCTATATTAGAAGTGGAACAAATTGTGTATTTAAAAGATGGACGTCCTTTTGAGTATTCGCGAAGCCGTCATCGTTATGACACACGTAGTTATACCTTTATTGATATGAATAAAAAAATTTGACTGAATTAAAAAAAGACATTCTTAAATAAGGTGGAGGTAAAGTGATCAATAATCGTAAAAAATTAGTATTGGATCATTTAAACACATTAGGTAAAGCTGTTACCGCAAAAGAAATTGCAGTGGCATTATCCTTAGATCGAACCAACATTAGTCGATATTTGAATGAATTGCATAAGGAAAATCAAATAAAAAAAATACCTGGACGTCCAGTATTGTATCAAGCCATTTCTTTGCAGGAAGGTAAACAAGAGGGCAACGATGAAAAAGCTTTTTCTCGCTTAATTGGCTATGAAGCGTCTTTAAAAGAGATGGTTCAACAGGCTAAAGCAGCTATTTTATATCCTCCCAATGGACTACACACCATCATTTTTGGACAAACGGGTACAGGAAAATCGTTATTTGCAGAATGTATGTACGAATACGCTTTAGAAGCGCGTGTATTAGACAAAGAGGCTCCTTTTATAACCTATAATTGTGCAGATTATGCCCAAAATCCGCAGTTATTATTTGGGCATATTTTTGGAGTAAAAAAAGGATCATATACTGGTGCTTCTCAAGACCGGACAGGGCTCATACATGAAGCGAACAATGGTATTTTATTTTTAGATGAAATTCACCGGTTGCCACCTGAAGGGCAAGAAATGTTATTCACTTTTATTGATAAAGGCATCTATCGTCCTTTAGGTGAAAGCAATGAAACGTATCATGCAAATGTATTGATCATTGGGGCAACGACGGAGAAACCTGATGTATTGCTATCAACGTTTACTCGTAGGATCCCAATGACGATAACCTTACCCGATTTAGTTGAACGCACGGTTGAAGAACGGTATGAACTGGTCGATAGCTTTTTAAAACAGGAAGCTCAGCGCCTTAACCAAAAAATAACGATTAAAAGAGAAGTTTTGCTCGCATTTATGTTGTACCAGCCAGAAGGAAATATTGGACAATTTCAAAGAGATCTAAAGTTAGTTTGTGCCAAAGCTTATTTGAATTTTAAGACAGAGAAAAGTCAGTCTTTGAAAAGTTTAAAAATCGATCAAAAAGATTTGCCTTTTCAAGTTCAAAAAGGATTGTTGTCGATCAAAGAGATGCCCAAACAAATGGAGCGGTTGATTCAACAAGATAAAGCTGAATTTACGTATATGCCTACGAGTGAACCAACAGAGAACTTAGCAAACCAACTCAATAAAACAGCTATCGATCCTTTAGTAGCCAAAAATCTCATAAAAAAAACAAATGAGAATCTTTTAGAAACATATCACTTAGAAGGATCAGATCATAAAGAACAAAAATCTTATTTCAATGAATATGTCAAAACTCTTTCCACAACATCTGATATACGCAAACATATCATTGATCCAGTGCTAAAAGAATTAGTTGAAAAAATGTATTTAGTTGCTAAAGAGCAGTTGCATCGCACATATTCTGCTAAAATCGAATTTGCCTTTGCTTTGCATTTACAAAGTGCTTTGGAACGTATAAAAGAGAAGCAGCCGATCGATATTTCTAACTTAAACGCGATTCGGAAAAATTATCCAAAAGAATTTCAAGTAGCGATTGATTTATCGGCTATGGTTGAAGAAACCTACTCAGTTGACGTTCCTTTTGAAGAAATCGGATTTATTGCGTTATTTTTGACCAAACAAGAAGAAGCAGAAATGAGTCAAAAACAAGAGAAAACAACTTCTGTTATGGTTTTGATGCATGGAAAGACAACGGCAAGCAGCATGATGGAAACGGTACAGGAGTTATTAGAAACAACTGTCGGTATAGCTATCAATATGCCGCTGACGATGAAAGTCCAAGACATGTATAAACAAGTGCGTCAAACGATTGTAAAGGACAAGGAAAGGTATCAGCAAGGACTATTGATTTTGACGGATATGGGTTCACTAAATACTTTTGGGAATATGTTAGCAGAAGATTTGGGTTTGCGGATCAAATCATTGCCAATGGTGAGTACTCCAGTCGTTTTAGAAGCAGTGAGAATGGCAAGTATTGGCCGTACCCTAGAAGACATTTACCAAAGTTGTCAAACAGTATTAAAAAGCAGTACAAAGCAGTTAACATTAGTAGACGTAAAGAAAATGAAAGCCGTACTGGTAACCTGTTTTACGGGTGAAGGAGTAGCAAAAAAATTAGAGGAACGCATTCAACCTGTCTTGGACTCTACTAAGGTAACGATCATTCCGCTACAATTTTTACATCGAGAAGCCTTTAAACAACAAATTGATCAATTGATGGAATCGTATGATATTAAAGCTATAGTTGGAACGGTAGAATTTGATTATCAAAATATTCCCTTTTATACGGCTTATGATGTATTTAATGATGAGAAATTGCTGTTGTTAAAGACCCAAATTGAAGAAGAGCTTCCGATAAACGAGATGATACAATCGTTGACGGGTACCTTGAAAAAAGTGGGATCTATTCAACAGTTGATGTATTTTCTGCAAAAATTAATGCAGCAATTAAAGAAGGAATTGAACATCATGATTCCAGCAGGTGTAGAAACAGGTATGATATTGCATGTAGCTTTTCTAATTGAAGGATTAAAAACAGGTACGATCGTCCGAGAATTTTCTGAATTAGAAGAATACGCTAAAAAAAATAGAATGATGATGGATGTGGTTAAAGCAACCTTGATTCCGTTAGAAAAGCAATACCAGCTTATTATTCCGGAAGATGAGATTGCTTATATTACTCAGATGATCATTGAAAATAAAGTTAAAACGAACTGAAAAAATACACACTTTTCTAAGTGTGTATTTTTTTAGTTCAAGTGTGTAACGATGAACATTTAAAGAAAAGGCTTTCTGAATGGGTTTGCATTTATTAAAGTTGGCATGGTAATTGCATTATATAGATGTAAAGCAAATAAAATAATGGAGTGATAAATAATGGCAGAAAAAACAATTATGTTAGTATGTTCAGCAGGTATGAGTACAAGTTTATTGGTAACTAAAATGCAAGCGGCATCAAAAGCACGTAATCTGGATACAGAAATTTTTGCAGTATCCGCAGCAGCAGCTGATGAAAATATTGCAAATAAAAAAATTGACGTTTTGTTATTAGGACCGCAAGTCCGCTTCATGAAAGGTCAATTCGAGAAAAAATTAGCTGGTAAAAATATTCCTTTAGAAATAATCGATATGCTAGATTATGGCAGAATGAATGGCGAAAATGTATTGGATCAAGCTCTTAAATTAATAAAAGAATAAAAAAACAGATAATTGAGAGGAAGTTGTAAATTGGGACAAGCAATAGAAATGGAAACAATCATGGGTTTGATCATTCATGGTGGAAATGCTAAAAGTGATGCAATGGAGGCTATTCATGCTGCAAAGAATGATGATTTTGAATTAGCAGCCCAAAAATTAGAAGAATCAAACAAGTCATTGGTAGAAGCTCATCATGCGCAAACAAGTTTATTAACACAAGAAGCTTCTGGTGAGGAATTAACGGTTTCTTTATTAGCCGTGCACAGTCAAGATCATCTGATGAATGCTATTACGTTTAGAGATCTAGCATCTGAAGTTGTTGATGTGTATAAAAAAATGGCAGGCGTGTCAATAGATTAACTATAAGTTCATAGTGTGGTTCATAAAAAGTCATAAAAGTTTTTCTTTTATGGCCTTTTATTGTTCTCCTTTAAGCGTATTAGAGAAAAAGTGTTGGAAAGATATAATAGATCAACTAAATAAATAATCAATCAAAAATTTGCTGAGATTTAATAAGGTGAAAATGGTGACCTAGTAATATTGGGCTGCCATTTTTTTGTGTACATATAGAATGAAACCTTTTATTGGAGAAAAAAATCAAGTCATTTCTTATATGATCCTAAAAATTCAGGACAGATTATTAAGCTTCTCTTTAGATTAGCCGTAAACGGTTGTTTTTTAACTAAGAATAATTTATTATTTACTAGAATGCTCAGTCAAAAGAGCCAACAGGCAATCATACACTGAAATAAAGCTTTTTATAAAAAAAGTCATTAAATAAAAAAGGAGTCCTTTCTTTTGAAAATTGGAATAGACAAAATTGGTTTTTATACGCCACACTTATACGTGGACATGAACAAGTTGGCAGCGGCTAGAAATGTAGAGCCCGAAAAATTTACAATCGGTATAGGACAAGAAAAAATGGCAGTTGCACCAATCACACAGGATCCAGTAACCCTAGCAGCAAATGCAGCACTAATTATATTAGATGAAGAAGATAGAGCGAAAATTGATTTTGTTATTTTTGGTACAGAGTCGGGTATCGACAATTCGAAATCAGGAGCGGTCTATGTTCATCGCTTGTTAGGTCTAAACCCTAATGCTCGTTCTGTTGAAGTGAAACAAGCTTGTTACGGAGCAACTGCGGGAATTCAAATGGCAAAAGGCCATATTGCTTTGAATCCAGACAGCAGAGTATTGATATTAGCTTCTGACATCGCACGATACGGATTGAATACAGCTGGCGAAGCGACACAAGGAGCCGGGGCTGTAGCAATGGTGATCAGTGCTGATCCTAAAATTTTGGCTTTAGAAGATCAAAGTGCTTATCTAACGGCTGATATTATGGACTTTTGGCGTCCTATTTATTCAGATTTTGCTTTTGTTGACGGCAAATTTTCAAACGAACAATATGCTTTATTTTTCAAAACAGTCTGGGAGCAATACAAAACAAAAACAAACTTAGGATTGGATGATTTTGAAGCCGTCTGTTTCCATTTACCTTATACTAAAATAGGGCTCAAAGCATTGAGAACTATTCTAGAAGAAGCATCAGAAGAAAGTCAGGAACGCTTATTGGCTAATTACCAATCAAGCACGCTCTACAATCGAAATGTTGGGAACATTTATACAGGGTCATTATATTTAAGCCTAGTTTCTTTGCTTGAACAAAGTGAACAGTTCAAATCTGGTTCAAGAATAGGAATGTTTAGTTATGGTTCAGGCGCAGTAGGAGAATTCTTTACGGGGATCTTGCAACCTAATTATCAAGAATATTTGTATTCCGAAAAACACGCTGAATTATTTGCTTCTAGGACAGAAGTTTCGATCGAAGAGTATGAAAAGTTGTTCCAACAAACGGTTCCAGTTGATGGATCTACTGCAGTGTTTGGTAGTACAAATGATCCTGCACCGATTCAATTAAAAGGTATAAAAGATAACATGCGTCAATATGAGAATAAAGCAAACTAAAAAATCGCTATAATAGGATGAATTCCTATTAAAGAACCCCTCCTTACTTCTGATGAAAGTTATCATCAAAAATAAGAATGGGTTCTTTTTGAATAGATGATCTTTTCAGCCTCTCCGATAAGTAAGGCGGGGAGGGAGGATATCACTCTTTCGTGTAATAGCTTTTGACGAAAGAGTAGAGCAGAAAAAGAAGTGTACTTCTTCGTGGAAAGGCTCCTGACGAAAGAGTGACATCAAAATCGAAATGAACTCTTCCGTCAAGGCTAGTTTCATGTAGAAGTGAACGCAAAAAAATCCTCACACTACTGTTTTTTTAATCTTCTAAAGTCAGGATTTCTTGCAGCAAGGCTTTTGCTGTAGCGAGGTTCATATTTTTAGATTGTTTTAATTGTTCAGCTACTTTTTCGATAGCGTTCCCTGAAGCACCAGCGCTGATGGCCAGAGATCGAGCTTGAAGTCCCATATGACCTTTCTGGATCCCTTCAGTCACAAGGGCTTTGAGAGCTGAAAAATTTTGAGCCAGGCCGACGGAAACAATCACAGCTTCTAATTCTTTTGCCGATTGGTAGCCCATCAATCGTTTGCTGAATTTGGCAGCTGGATGGATGGAAATAGAGCCTCCAACTGATCCAACAGGAAGCGGTAAAGTCAATTGTCCAATCAAGTCGCCGTTATCCGCTTTTTTCCACACAGAAAGAGAACGATATTGCCCGCTATTTGAGGCATAAGCATGTGCACCGGCAGAAATAGCACGCCAGTCATTTCCGGAGGCTAAAACAACTGCGTCAATACCATTCATAATGCCTTTATTATGAGTGACGGCCCGATAAGGATCCACATAAGCCAATTGACCAGCTTCAATTAAACGATCTCGTACTTCTTCACCCGTATAATCGTTCTTTTTCAGCAGGTCCACTGGGATTTGGCAAACAGCACTTGCCAGACATTCAGTTGCGTAGTTAGAAAGGATGCTCATCAAAGCTGTACCGCCTGTTAACTCTTCAAGGTAAACTGAAATACCTTCCATCATGGTATTAATAATATTAGCTCCCATAGCTTCCAGAGTGGATACATGCAAATGAACTACTAAAAATTCAGGTGATTGGACTTCATTATCGGCTTCAATAAAGCGAATTAAAAGATCAGTTGCTCCGCCTCCGCGTGCAACAATAGAGGGATGCGCATCGTTAGCCTTTTTTAGAATAGCCTTTTTGTGTTGAACTAAATTACTTTTTGCAAATGTTAAATCTGGGATATCTTTCAACGCAACTTGGCCAATCATAGTACGATCAGAAATCGTTGTTTTAAATCCACCAGCTTGAGCAATAATTTTTGCACCAGCACTAGCAGCTGCGATAACAGAAGGCTCTTCAATAGCCATTGGGACAACATATTCTTTTCCATCAACTAGAAAATTTAGGGCTGCTCCTAGCGGAAGTTCATAATTAGCCAAATGATTTTCAATCATATTATCGGCTAGCTCATCTGTTAAATGTAAGGCATCTGTTAATAGTAAATCGTCTGAATTTAGAATATCTGCAGCAATAAGGGCCTTCATTCTTTCAGCATGGTTTTTTTTATAAAATTTATCTAAATGGGTTTTATCCATAGCGGTATTCTCCTTGCGCTTTTTCTTATCCAAAGTTTACCATACTCTATTCAGTTACTTGAAATTATTTATATTTAGCCTAAATAAAAAGCCTTGCATGCATTGCTCCTAAGAGTAACACATGAAAGGCTTTTAAAGGTTATTCTATACCTTACTTAGCTGGTTGAAGATGATTAAGCTTCTTCTTCTTTTTCGCCAATTAATTCAGGTTCAGCAGCTTCAACAGGTTCAGCAGCTGTTTCAGGTTCTTCAGCAGATGGCGGCAATACACTTACGACAGATTGCTCAAGATCGCTTAATACTGTAATAGTTTTAGCAACCTTAATATCAGCAACTGATATTGCATCTCCTATTTCAAGTTCACCAACATCAACAGTAAATGAAGTTGGGATATTAGCTGGAAGAGTTTCGATTTCTAGTTCATTCAATGTTTGAGAAACGATACCACGTTGAACTTTTTCAGCATTTTCAACATGAATAGGAACAGTAACCGTTAATTTTTCACCTTTTTTAACAACTTGTAATTCAACGTCTAAAATTTGATCAATAAGAGTTGCACTTTGGATTTCTTTGATAATCACTTGGTGAGTATCTCCATCTTGAACGGCAACGTCAAAAATCGCATTTTTACCTAATTTTTTTAAAATAACATCTAATTCTTTGCTGTCTAATAATATTGGAGTACTTGTAACACCTTTTCCATTAATTACAGCTGTAACTTTTTTTTCTCTTCTAACACGATTAGCCGCTGAAGATCCGACCTCTGTTCTTAAAGTAGCATTGATTTTCATATATATTTTTCCCCTTTCAAACTATGGTAATGAGTGGTTAATGTTAACTTTTGCTAGTCAAACTAGAAAAGTACGTTCAAAACCCTTACCATATTAGTATAACAAAAAAAAAATGAAAAAGCTAGATTACCATTTTTTTTTACAGGAAACATGATAAAATGTAAAAGTTAAAATAATCGGTTCGCTAAAATAAAAATGAACGGGCGTTTCAAGTCGTTTTGAGGGAAACTTTCGAGTTGCCTTGTCCTTATGTTAGTAAGATAGATACTATCAGCGTGAAAATTCAGCTTAAAGTAATAGGGAAAGACTGGAATTCTAATCAAAAATAGGAGTGAATGCGAATGAAAGACATCAGTAAACTGATTCAAGGGAAAAAATTATCAGAATTAGATGTGAAGATTGTGCATTATATTATTGAAAATATCGATGATGTGTTAGAAAAAGGTGTACGAGGTGTAGCAAAGGACAACTATACTTCTCCATCAACCGTCATAAGATTATCAAAAAAGTTAGGCTATACAGGTTTTATCGACTTATATTATCAGTTGCTTCCAATGGTTAAAAAGACGGAAGGGCTTCAGTTAGATAATGATGAAGCGTTCCTAAGTATCAGTCAACAAGATTTTTTTAAAGAAAATAGAAAAGAAGATATCGACCAGTTTGTTCAACAGGTGCTACATTTGAAGCAAGAGTACATCTTTATTTATGCAACAGGATTTTCTGCAATAGCGGCAGAGTATCTATACAAAAAACTATTGGTACTAGGTAAAAAAACGGTTATTGCAACAGGGACTGACTCTATTGGCGTATTCGAAAATAATTTAGAAGATATTGGAGCATTTATTGTGATCTCAAAATCTGGTGAAACACAGCAAGTCATTGATAAATTGCTTGTAGCAAAAGATCAGGGTATTTTTACGATTACGTTTACAAAAGAAACAGCAAATCGGGCAGCTGAATTATCGGATTTAAACTTTAAAATTACAGATAATTATAAACTTGACGATCGTAACATGTTGCCGAATAGTTTTTTTCCTAGACTGTTGATGTTAGTAGAATTTATTTTTAAAACTTATCTTGATGGATTACAAAAGAAAATAGCAAATAAATGAAACGTGTTTCTAAATTGCGGAACACGTTTTTTATATGCTCAAAGAGCTATACAATAAATCGCTTTCAAGATAAACTGAGTTTATAAAAGGAAATGAAACAAAAAAATTGGAGGTAAGAATGATGAAAGAGAAATTAATGAATGGCATGCAGCGTTTTTCAAAAGCCATGTTTATACCTGTGTTAATTTTACCGATTGCAGGGATATTAATTGCAATCGGTAATCTGTTTACAAATGCAAAACTAATTGAAACCGTTCCCTTTTTGGATAATCCTATCACAATGGGATTTGGAATGATTTTATCAGGCTCTTTAGTATCGATTTTAACTAATTTAGGCCTAATATTTTGTATGGGACTAGCAGTAGGATTAGCAAACAAGAAAAAATCTGAAGCAGGATTTACAGCTGTATTAGGCTACTTAGTATTTATTAATGCAATGAATAAGTTCATGGAACTTAACGGGTCATTATTTGAAGGAGAGTCCCTACAGGGAACAGGACAGACTATGGTAATGGGTGTCCAAGTTTTAGATATGGGTGTTTTTCTTGGTATTATATTAGGTATAGTGACAGCGCTTGTACATAATAAATTTTGTGAAAAAGAATTTAATAATGCTTTTCAAATTTATGGCGGAACGCGCTTCGTCTTCATTCTTCTGATTCCAGTTGTTGTTTTATTGGCTATTTTATTCACGTACATTTGGCCGTTTTTCCAAGGTGGCATCAATAGTTTAGGAACATTGATCAATCAAAGTGGAAATTTTGGGATTTTCTTATATGGATCATTAGAGCGTTTATTGATTCCGACTGGATTACATCACTTAGTTTATACGCCTTTCTTATACACTTCACTAGGAGGTATCCAGGAAGTTGGGGGCCAAATATTTGAAGGTGCAAGAAATATTTATTTTGCAGAGATTGCAGATCCTAGTGTCAGTATTTTATCTCGCAGTGTTATCTGGGATGCACGTGGGATTTCTAAAATGTTTGGACTGATCGGGGCATGTTTAGCTATGTACCATACCGCAAGTCCAGAAAATAAAAATAAGGCAAAAGCTATACTAATCCCGGCAGTTGTTACCTCATTTATAGCAGGAGTAACAGAACCAATCGAATTCTCATTTATGTTTGTAGCTCCGTTACTGTTTATCGTCCATGCAGTTCTAAGTGGATTAAGCATGGTTGTATTAAACCTACTGAGTGTTCGAGCTATTGGACCAAATGGATTTATCGATTTCTTATTATACAACGTGCCATTAGGTATCGAAAAAACAGGATGGCCAATGTATATCTTGGTTGGTATTATGTTCTTTGCAATCTATTATATGACATTTCGTTTCTTGATTACGAAATTTAAATTTAAAACGATTGGTCGTGAGGATACTGGTAAGGAAACAAAACTTTATTCTAAAGGTGAATACAATGAAAGTAAGACTAAAAAAGCTTCTCCCAATGGTGCAGAACCGCAAGGAGATACAGGTTTAGCTAGCGCAATTGTTGGGGCATTAGGTGGACCAGATAATATCAACACTGTGACCAATTGTTACACACGATTAAGATTAACGTTAAACCACCCCGATAAAGTGGATGAAATATTTTTGAAAAATAATACGGGAGCAAGTGGTGTGATCATTAAAGACCATAATGTCCACGTTGTTTACGGCTTACAAGTTAGCAAGGTCAGAAAAGCTGTCGATCATTATTTAGGAAGAGAATCAGAAGAATAAAGCAAATAGGCGAAATGAAAGGAAGTATATAGAATGAAAAAATTTTCAATCGTAATCGCAGGGGGCGGAAGTACTTTTACGCCAGGAATCGTTATGATGATGCTGGATAATATTAATCGCTTTCCAATTCGGAAGTTGAAATTATATGACAATGATGGAGATCGACAAGCTATTTTGGGAGACGCTCTTGAAATTCTATTAAAAGAGCAAGCTCCTGATATTGAATTTTCTTATACAACAGATCCAGAAACAGCTTTTACAGATGTCGATTTTTGTATGGCGCATATTCGTGTTGGTAAATATGCGATGCGTGAGCAAGATGAAAAAATCCCATTAAATTATGGAGTAGTTGGCCAAGAAACATGTGGACCAGGCGGAATCGCTTATGGAATGAGAAGTATCGGCGGCATGATGGAAATTATTGATCACATGGAAACATATTCTCCAAAATGCTGGATGCTAAACTACTCTAACCCCGCTTCCATTGTTGCGGAAGCGTGCCGAGTGATGCGTCCAAATGCTAAGGTTTTGAATATCTGTGATATGCCAGTGGGAACGCTAAGAAGAATGTCTCAAATAATCAATAAAAATCCGGAAGATCTAGAAGTCCGTTATTTTGGATTAAATCATTTTGGCTGGTGGACGAGCGTAAAAGATAAAGAAGGGCATGAATATCTAACGGAAATTCGCGAATATGTCGCTGAGAATGGCTACTTAACAAAAGTTGAAGTTGATACACAACACATGGATCAAAGCTGGCAAGAAACACATAAAAAAGCCAAAGACTTGATAGCAGTCAACCCAAGATATTTACCAAATACGTATTTGAAATATTATCTTTTTCCAGATTATGAAGTAAAACATTCAAACTGTACTTATTCACGTGCAAATGAAGTAATGGATGGCAGAGAAAAAACGGTCTTTACAGCAGCTAAAAAAATAGTCGAAAAAGGAACTGCCGAAAACAGCGGATTCACCATAGATAGCCATGCGTCATTTATTGTAGATTTAGCACGTGCTATTGCCTTTAATACGCATGAAAGAATGCTGATGATCGTAGAAAATAATGGAGCGATTGCTAATTTTGATGATGACGCAATGGTTGAAGTTCCTTGTATCGTGGGCAGTGATGGACCAGAGCCGCTAGCTCAAGGTAAAATCCCAGCATTTGAAAAAGCCTTGATGCACCAACAAGTAACGGTAGAAAAATTGGTTGTGGAAGCCTATATTACTGGAAGCTACCAAACATTGTGGCAAGCATTAACACTTTCCAAAACAATTCCAAGTGCAGAAGTTGCTAAAAATATATTGGATGAGTTGATTTTAGCTAATAAAGGTTTCTGGCCAGAATTGAGTTAAAAAGAGTATAATGAACTAAGCGAGAAAAGTGAAATACGCTCACCTTTTCTTGCTTTTTTTAGTGGAAATAAATAATATGAATTTTCTGGTTTTGATGATAATTGGTGGAAATCAAGAACAGCTGAAACTGTATATTGCGGCTCCAGTAATTTCAAAATTTTTGATGATTCGTTATTTTCCTACAAATTTAAAATTATTTTAAAAAAAGGTAGTATGATCGGCAATGAATTCGGTTCAAAGCAGGGAGGGTCAAAAAAATGATAAAGCAGCAAAGATATACGATTGGAGTCGATATTGGTACAACAAGTACGAAAGCCGTATTGTACAAAGAGGATCTGCAAGTAGTCGATAGTGCTTATGTAGGATATGACATTATTCAAACGGAGATAGGCATGGCAGAACAGGATCCAAAAGTGATTTTCCAAGCTGTACTTACCGTTATTCGATCATTGATGCAAGAAAACAAGAGCATTAGACAGCAAGTGGACTTTATTTCGTTCTCAAGTGCTATGCACAGTGTCATTGTTGTGGGTGAAGAAGATGAATTGTTGACCAATTGTATTATATGGGCGGACAATCGTCCAGCAAAGCTGGTTGCACAATTTAAAAAAACTTCGGATTGGAAAGCAATATATCAGAAAACAGGGACGCCAGTTCATTCTATGACACCACTGAGTAAAATCATGTGGCTGAAAGAATATTTTCCTGGTAGCTTAGAAAAAGCCAAAAAAATTATCGGTATCAAAGAATACATTTTATATCAATTGACTGGAGAATACAAAATCGATTATTCGATTGCTTCAGCAACAGGACTGTTTAATATCCATGAGTTGACCTGGGATAAAGATATCCTAAAACTTGTCGGAATTGAAGAGTCTATGTTAGCTGAACCAGTTGAGGTGACTTATAAATGGGATGCTATCCGAGCATCTTATGCTGAAGAAATGACAATCGATCCAAAAACGAATTTAGTGATCGGTGCTAGCGATGGATGCTTATCCAATCTTGGCGTAGGGGCACTAGAAACTGGCGAAACAGCAATCACGATCGGTACTAGCGGAGCAATCCGAATGGTAACCAACCAAATTGTATTGGACGAAGAAGGCAGAACTTTTTGCTACTATTTGTCCAAAGGTCGATGGGTCATCGGCGGCGCTGTAAATAACGGGGGCAATGTGATGGCCTGGTTGATAGCTGTCTTTTTCCCAGAAGGAAAGCGACAAGTGGGCAACGCTGTCGAAACAGAGTTGGAGCAGCTCAATCGACTTGCCGAAATTGTCGCTCCAGGTGCGGATGGACTGTTCTTCTTGCCTTACTTAAATGGTGAGCGTGCACCATTATGGGAATCAGAAGCTACTGGCAGTTACATCGGCCTAGCTTCTCGTCACGCTACTGGACATATGGTAAGGGCAGCAATGGAAGGCGTCTTATTTAATCTTTATGAAGTTTGGCAGCTTATCCAAGAAGTTGGAGGGCCATCTAAAACGATTAAAGTAACGGGTGGCTTTTTGAACTCGCCTTTTTGGAAACAGATGCTTGTAGATACATTCGACAGAGCGATGCAACAGCCGATTAGTTTTGAAAGTTCTTGTTTAGGTGCGGTTATGTTAGGGAACTTAGCCAAAGAAGTCTCGGGAAGTTCCTCACCACAAAAGAGTGCTGGTTTGCTAAAGGACAGAGAAGAAACGGGAATCTGGCTGCAGCCTAATGAAAGGGCCGCAGAAAAATACCGGAAGATTATTCCAATTTATCAAAAAACAGCTGAAGAAATGAGTAAAGTTCGTAAAATTATGAGTGAAGTTGATTAAGCTAAATCAGCAAAGAGCCTAATAAGAAGACCAGTCAATAGTTTACAGAGTAGGGGCATCCTACTCTGTTTTTTGTTTAGAAATATTCGACTCTTCAAAGATTAGTAATAAAGAGATAAGAAAGGATAGAAAGGGTCTAGTCGTTAAAAGAAACTATGCTATACTAAATTTGAATTTGCAGAGCATACTGTAATTGGAAAAATGAATAATGGCTAGTGTAGGGAAAGGATGAAGACCCGGAATGGATTACAAAACATTAATGGATACGGCTATACTAGCAGGGAAAATCATGTTAGAAAGTAACGCTGAAACCTATCGTGTAGAAGATACGATGAATCGCATTTTAAAAACATCAAAATTTGAAACAACCGAAGCATTGGCAATGACAACGGGACTAGTTGCTACTTTAGATGACCCTAGTATCGATGACCCGATCACGATCGTCAAACGGATCAGTATAAGAGATATAAATTTAAACAATATTACCAAAGTAAATACTATTTCGCGCCAATTGACTAGTGAGAAAATAACGATTCCAGAGGCGTATGCGGCCTTGCAGAGTATTGGGGAAGTACAGTATAAACGGCTCTACAAAGATATTGCTACAGCAGCTTTAACGGCTTCTTTTGCATTATTATTAGGTGGCGGTTTTTTTGAAATACTTGCTGCTGGAATCAACGGCGGTTTATTGGCCCTAGTACTAAAAGGTGAAAAAAAATTAGATATGGGATCATTTGTACGAAATGTTTTATCATCTGCTGTTATATCAGTAGGTGCGGTATTGATGCAGTCCTTTATTTTTCCAGCAGTCAATATGAATATAGTAATAATAGGTACGATCATGCCATTAGTACCAGGAACAGCTATTACGAATGCGATCCGAGATACGTTACAAGGGGATTACATGTCTGGCGGGGCTAAAGCTCTAGAGGCATTTGTAGTAGCCTTGTCCATTGCTTTGGGAGTTGCGATCGGACTTGTTATTGGAGGTGCATTATATTGATCAGTCAAATCATAGGAGCTTTTCTAGCAGTTTTAGCAGCTACTATAATTTTGGAAGCCCCAAAAAAACATATTTTTTCAGCAGCCATTGTAGGGGCGGTGGGCTGGGGAGCTTATTTACTTTGTAATGGATTACTAGGATCCGTTTTAGCTACATATATTTCAGGGTTAGTGATCTCTACCCTATCACATATTTTCTCGCGGATATTTAAAGTTCCAGTAACGATTTTCTTTTTACCTGGTTTTTATCCATTAGTTCCAGGCTCTGGTATGTATTTGACAGTCTATGAATTTATTCAAGGCAATAATGCATTAGCACAGGGGCATTTGCAAAATACGATGCAAGTAGCAGGGATGATTGCATTGGCTATTTTTACTATGGATACGATCTTTAAAGTAATAACAAGAGTCCAATATATGAAAAAAGCAGACTAGATCCTATAGAAGAAGCCAAAATCACGGTTTGTGATCTTGGCTTCTTCAGTTTGTCGGACAAAGTCTGATTTTAAAAATTGATTTTTTAATTAAATGTGCGAATCAATAGCTTGATGCTCGTTGATGTACGTTGCAACGAGATTCGTATACTCGCTCATCAAGGCTTTAATGATTGGATTGTTGGTAGAGTGTAAAGTTAGATCTCCAATTGATTGGATAGGCAGAATGTTATTTCCGGTTCCTGTAATAAAAGCTCCATCAATTTCAACTAATTTTGAGACAGAAATGTTTTCTTCTATGACTTCAAAACCTAACATTGCACATAATGCCAATGTTTTTTTTCGAACAATACCAAGTAGTACATTTTTGGCAGGAGACGTGTATAACTTATTGTTTTTGACAATAAACAAATTTGAACGGCTGCCCTCTGTCACATGATCGGTTTGGTCAACGAGCAACACTTCATAGGCCTGCTGTTTTTCTCGCTCAGCTAAAACGGCTTTCTGATAATCATTGCGCAAAGTCTTGATGGTTGGATCGGTTCTTTCCATTTTAAATAAGGTCGTATGCATACCGTTTAGATAATAAGTTTGTGGTGGATAAACGGTTTTTGTGAAAAAAATCAATAATCCTTTTGATGCGTTCAAAATAAGTTTGATATTTTTATGGGTAACCTGGTTTATTGAAATCAGTTGGTAAATACGCTGCGTTATCGCAGCATCTGAATCTTTCAAAAACAAATCTGTAGCAGCAGCGGAAGCTTTGAACCGTTCTAAATGATCTTCTAAAAAAAGAGCGATTCCTTGTTGAACGCGGATAACTTCATAAATCGTTTTCCCTTCCAATTGGTTAAAAACAGTGGTATCCTCTACAGGTGTTTTTTGGTCGTTTATAAAATAAAAACTTTCTTCTACTTGTTCCATAATGATCTCCCTTTTGTATGAAAGAATGAGTTGATTTGTTTCTTCTATTGTAATGAACTCATTGCAGAATTAGCAATAATTATATGAATGTATGACAACCTGATCAATTAAAATAAATTAAAAGACGTAATCTAGAGGAGAAATAATAATGTTAGAAGATATAAACGATATGTTGGAACACCATGAAGTAAAACCAATCAGTAAGCAACGTCATTTTGCAGTGCTGATCCCTTTGATAAAAGTGAATGATGAAATCCACCTTTTATATGAAATACGCAGTAAAAAAATTTCTCAACCGGGCGAAACATCTTTTCCTGGTGGAAGAGTAGAAGCGGGTGAAACGTATAAAGAGGCAGCCATTCGTGAAACAATGGAAGAATTGACTATTTCAAGAGAAACCATCCAAATTTTAGGCGAAATGGATTACATTGTGAATGAGCAAGTGGTTATTCGAGCTTTTGTGGGAGAACTTAAAAATATCAAACTAGAAGATATCCAGTTTAATGAAGAAGTAGAGAAACTATATACCGTTCCGCTAACTTATTTTTTAGCTCACAAACCTATTTATTATAGTGCCAACGTAAAATTAGAACATGAAAAAGATTTCCCTTTTGACCTGATACCAGGAGGTGAGAAATACAACTGGAAGCAAGGAAAGCATGCTGTACCATTCTATACTTTGAATGAACACACATTATGGGGATTTACAGCCAGCTTCACAGATCACTTTATAGAGTTACTAAAGCAGCACAAAAATCGGACGAAAAAGAAGACGGAAAATTAGAGGAAAAGAGCGAAAAATAATAATTAAAAAATATACAATGCATTTTATTTGCTGTATAATACATCGTGTGAGATATATTATTGAAGTGGATTGCATACATAAAACAAGCAATTTAGTTCATTATTTTAAAAGAAATAGCTATTTTAAGAGGAGGATTCAACATGTTTTTAGCATGGAAAGAAATAAAACATTCAAAAACCAGATTCGCTTTGATTATTGGGGTCATGGTATTAGTTTCTTATTTGGTTTATTTTTTGACCGGATTAGCGTATGGATTAGCACAAGATAATCGCACAAGTGTGGATAAATGGGAAGCTGATGCCATTGTTCTAACCGATGAATCAAATACTAACATCAATATGTCAATGATGACCTTCGAACAGGCAGGTAAAGTCAGGGCAGATGAAACAGCTTTGCTAGGGTTAGCACCTAGTGTAATTAGAAAAGCAGGCGAAACAGGCGAAGCAGCGAAAATCAATGTTACTTTTTTTGGAGTCGATGCAGAAGAATTTATTATGCCTGAAGTTATCGATGGGCGAGCATTTGAAAATAATGATGAAGTTGTGGCTGACATCAGCTTGAAAGAAGAAACTGGTATTGAATTAGAAGATACTATTCAACTTGCTGGAAGCGATAAAGAAGTGGAAGTAGTGGGGTTTACTGAAAATGCTAAGTTCAGTGTGGCACCTGTTTTATATACTACGATTGCTGCCTACCAAGAAGTACGCTTTGGAGCAACTGATGATTCAGCCAGCGGTCGAATCAGTGCAGTAGTGGTTCGCGATGCAGCAGGATCTTTTGACGAAGTGGTAGCAGATTCCGACAAATTAGCCGCTTATTCTATTGGAGACTATATTTTAAAAATACCTGGGTATAACGCCCAAGTATTGACATTCGGCTTAATGATTGGTTTCTTGATTGTGATTGCAGCAGTCGTTATTGGAATCTTTATTTATGTATTGACTTTACAAAAAACGAGTATGTTTGGCGTTATGAAAGCCCAAGGAATTTCTTCAGGCTATATAGCGAAGTCAGTTGTAGCACAAACATTCTTATTGTCTACTATCGGGGTCGGAATAGGTTTGATTTTAACGCTTATCACATCTCTTGTTCTTCCGACAGCGGTCCCTTACACTACAAATGGGCTGTTTATTGCAGGAATAACAGCACTACTGATAATAATAGCTGTTTTAGGAGCATTGTTCTCAGTAAGAACGGTTGTTAAAATCGATCCACTGAAAGCAATCGGATAAAAAGGAGGAACACGAGATATGAAATTAATCGAATTGGAAAACGTAAGTCGGTCGTTTGGTGAAGGACATAAACGAGTAGATGCATTGAAAGACACCTCTTTTTCTATAGAAGAAGGAGAATTCATTGCCATTATTGGCCCAAGTGGTTCTGGGAAAAGTACACTTTTGACGATTATCGGAGGTTTACAGATGCCTTCAAAAGGCACTGTTAAGATAAATGAAAAACCATTCAGCAACGTTATTGAAAAAAAACGAGCTGCTTTGCGTTTCAAAGAGATTGGATTTATTTTACAAGCATCCAATCTGGTTCCTTTTTTAACGGTAAAAGACCAACTAAATTTGGTGAATAAAGTTGAAAAGTCAAAAGTAGATAAAGAAAAACAAGAAAACCTACTAGATGAACTAGGCATTCTTGATTTGAAAGACAAATATCCTAGCGATTTATCAGGTGGAGAGCGTCAACGTGTAGCCATCGCTAGAGCTTTATATCATGATCCATCTGTCATTTTAGCAGATGAGCCAACAGCTAGTTTAGATTCTGAAAAGGCATTTGAAGTAGTTGAAATATTAGCACGCGAGACGAAAAGTAAGAAAAAAGCTACAATAATGGTTACTCACGATGAACGATTGATCAGTCAGTGCGATAAAGTGTATGTTATGAAGGATGGTATTTTAACATTAAGAGAATCCGACTAATCTTAGTTCAAGAAAAAAAATCAGTTGAATGGAAGGGGAGCTTTATTTGGATGAAACGATATTTGTCCGATCATTAGAAGACCAGCTGTGTTTTGAAGTATACAAAGCTTCGAACGGATTTTCAAGAATGTACGGCAGAGCGTTGAAGTCATTTGGGATAACTTTTCCTCAATACCTTGTTTTACTAGCATTATGGGATGAAGATCATATCTTCATAAAAAATATTAGTGATCGATTAGGGATGAGTATTGGAACATTGAATCCTATACTCAACCGATTGACAGCTCAAGGGTGGATCCAAAAAGTAGCCTCAGATAGTGATAAGCGAGCAGTAGTCGTCACATTAACTGAAAAAAGTCAGCAATCTAAAAAAGCTATTTCAAAAGCAATCTTAAATGAAATCATTCAGTGCGATCTAACGGACATAGGTAATGAGGCATTCAAAAGAGGTTTGAAATCGTTGAATAATGAGTTTAAAAGCTTAGAAGAAAGAAATGATGTTAAGAACTAATGATTATTCTAGCTTTTTGGTCTGACATGGGAAAATAGCGGTAACCACTATTTGGATCGAACTAAGGCTAGTTGCACTAACTCAAAATAGAAAACAGTTTTGAGTTGATCGAACTGAGGCTAGTTGCATTAACTCAAATGGAAAAGTGACTTTGAGTTGATCGAACTGAGGCTAGTTACACTAACTCAAATGAAAAATGACTTTGAGTTGATTGAACTGAGGCTAGTTGCATTTGCTAAAATAGTAATTCGCTTAACGAAATAGTGTTAAAATAACTACTAGCTCAATTGTGAGAAATAGTTGCTATTAGTGCAAAAGCAACTGGTTTAAATCTACCAGATCACTAGTTTTAAAAAGGCAATAAGAGAAATTAAAAAGACCGGTCATTCTATTCGCGTAGAATGACCGGTCTTTTTGTTGAATAGAGATGAGAGTTTAGCTGTTGACAAAAAACGGTTACGAGTGTAAACTTAAATCATTGAAACGATTACGAATGTAGTCGAAAGAAAGAAGGAATCACGATGATCAGCAAAATCAAACCCAATATTTCAGATGCTGAATGGGAGATCATGCGGGTAGTTTGGGCGAACCAAACCGTGACCAGCAAACAAATCACAGAAATAGTAAAAGAAAAAATGAATTGGAAACAAGCAACAATAAAAACATTGATCGGCCGATTAGTTGAAAAAGGAATGTTGAAAACAGAAGCTGTTGGCAATAAGTACTTATATAGTCCACTCATTTCTGAAGAAGAGAGCTTAAAGAGTAAAACCAGCGATTTCCTTGATCACTTATGTAATCGGAAAGTTGGGACAACTATTGCCGAGCTTGTTAGGGAAGCAACATTGAGCCATATGGACATTCAAATGTTAGAGGAACTTCTGCAACAAAAAAAAGCCGAAGCGGTCGATGTTGTTCCATGTAATTGTATACCGGGGCAATGCGAGTGCCAGAATCATAAACATAACGGTTAATAAAAAGGGGTGAATGGAATTGATCGAAAAAGCATTTAAAATTGAAGGTATGAGTTGTGCATCTTGTGCTCAAACCATTGAAAAAGCAATGAAAAAGATGCCAGGGGTAAAAGAAGTAAGTGTCAATTTAGCTACTGAGAAAATGCATATCAAATATAATGAAGCCAGTCTTACAGATAAAGACATCAAAGAAGCCGTAAGTCAATCTGGCTATAAGGTCGCACCAGATACCAAAAAGAAAATCTTTGTGATCGAAGGGATGACCTGTGCATCTTGTGCCCAAACAGTTGAGAAGGCTGCTGGGAAATTACCCGGCATAATGAGTGCTAACGTTAATTTAGCGACAGAAAAAATGGCTGTTCAATATGATTCAGAACAATTGGTCTTATCTGATCTTACAAATGCTGTTAAAGAAGCCGGGTATGAAGCTTATGAAGAAATTGAAACAGCCGATGCAATCGACTTAGACCGCGAAAAAAAAGCTCAGCATATAAAAGATATGTGGCAGCGGTTTTGGATATCAGCCGTGTTTACCATTCCGTTACTGTATATTTCAATGGGACATATGTTAGGAATGCCTTTGCCCGGAGTAATCGATCCTATGATGAATGCCGGATCGTTTGCTTTAATTCAATTGATTTTGACATTGCCTGTTTTAGTTTTAGGCAGAGAGTTCTTCATAGTAGGCTTTAAGGTTCTATTCAAAGGCCACCCCAATATGGATTCACTTGTTGCGTTAGGAACGAGTGCAGCCTTCTTATACAGTTTAGCTGTAACGATAGGCATATGGATAGGAAATACGGAGATAGCGATGGATCTTTATTATGAATCTGCGGCCGTTATTTTGACATTGATCACGCTTGGGAAATACTTTGAAGCTCTTTCAAAAGGAAAGACATCTGAAGCGATAAAAAAATTAATAGGATTGGCTCCTAAAAAAGCTAGAGTGATACGGAACGAACAAGAAGTCGAACTGGCCATTGATGAAGTCCAAGTAAATGACATCATCATCGTTAAACCAGGTGAAAAAATGCCGGTCGATGGGGTCGTTGTTGGAGGGATCACTTCAGTAGACGAAGCGATGCTGACTGGAGAAAGTATCCCGGTTGAAAAAACAATTGGCGATGCAATCATTGGAGCCAGTATCAATAAAAACGGAACGATTCAGTACAAAGCTACAAAAGTCGGCAAAGATACAGCATTAGCTCAGATTATTAAGCTGGTTGAAGATGCACAAGGTTCAAAAGCGCCAATTGCCAAACTAGCCGATATTATTTCTGGATACTTCGTACCAATCGTGATGGTACTGGCTGTTTTATCTGGATCGGCGTGGTATCTAGCAGGAGAATCAGGCGTGTTTGCTTTAACGATTGCTATTTCTGTATTAGTGATTGCTTGTCCATGTGCACTAGGTCTAGCGACACCGACCGCTATTATGGTCGGCACAGGTAAAGGGGCAGAGTACGGTGTTCTAATTAAAAGTGGTGGAGCATTAGAAAAAACACATAAGATCCAGACGATCATCTTTGATAAAACAGGTACAATCACGGAAGGAAAACCTGAAGTGACCGATATCCTGACTGTGAATGGAATGACGGAAGATGAATTGCTCATTCTTGCAGCATCTGCTGAAAAAGGATCTGAACATCCATTGGGAGAAGCCATCGTTCATGGAGCGGAAAAGAAAGAATTAGTACTTCTTAAAACGCACGCGTTTAATGCGATCCCAGGACACGGCATTGAGGTGACGATTGAGAATCAAACGCTCTTATTAGGCAATAAGAAATTAATGATCGACCGCGGTATTGCATTTGACGCAGTAGAAAAAACTTCTGATGCGTTGGCTGGAGAAGGTAAAACGCCAATGTATATCTCTAAAAATGGCCAACTAGCTGGCATGATCGCCGTGGCAGACACGGTGAAAGCAAGCAGCTTGAAAGCCATCGAAAAATTGCATGAGATGGGTCTAGAAGTAGCAATGATCACGGGTGATAATAAACGGACAGCTGAAGCTATTGCAAAACAGGTCGGGATCGATCGTGTTTTGAGTGAGGTATTGCCAGAAGAAAAAGCAAATGAAGTGAAAAAATTACAAGCTGAAGGAAAAACTGTTGCGATGGTTGGGGATGGAATCAATGATGCTCCAGCCTTAGCTCAAGCAGATATCGGGATCGCTATTGGATCGGGTACAGATGTTGCAATGGAATCGGCAGATATTGTGCTGATGAGAAGTGATTTGATGGATGTACCAACAGCTGTTGAATTGAGTAAAGCGACTATCAAAAATATCAAAGAAAATTTATTTTGGGCATTTGGGTACAACGTTTTAGGGATTCCAATTGCTATGGGACTGCTCCACATTTTTGGCGGTCCATTATTGAATCCGATGTTGGCTGGTGCCGCAATGAGTTTTAGTTCAGTTTCGGTACTGATCAATGCATTGCGCTTAAGAAGATTTAAACCTTCTTCTAAATAGAAGAGTTAAAAAAATATAAGAAATGGAGCGATGAAGAATGAAAAAAGAATTGACGATCGAAGGTATGAAATGTGGAGGTTGTGCTAGCACAGTAGTTGAAAAACTCCAATCTATTGAAGGTATTGAACGTGTAGTCGTTGATTTAGAAAAGAAGCAAGCTATCGTTGAAAGCCAAAATGAGATTGATGAAAAGGTGTTTATCCAAGCATTAAGCGATACAAACTATAATCTAGTTAAATAAATACCAAGAAAGGCTGGATATGTCCAGCCTCTTTTTATGCCCTAGATAAATACTTGCTAGATAAAACAAAGAAGAGTAACATATCAAGTATGTTTTAGGGGGAATGAAAATGGGAATCGATAATAAATTATTAACAGAATTTAAGAACCGATTTGATGCAGACAGCACAAATCAAGTAATTAAAGGTGCAATTGCAAAAGTAGGCATAAATGACGCTTCTCTAGATAACAACGTTTTAAGAAGGCACTCTTTTGAGTTTTCAAATGAAACAAAACGCGGAACAATGACGAATCAAAAGTCTAGTGGTCGTTGTTGGATGTTTGCGGCTTTGAATACGGCTCGAGTAGATACAATGGAGAAATTAAATATGGAAAGTTTTGAATTTTCACAAAATTATACATTGTTTTGGGATAAATTCGAGAAATCAAATTATTTCTTAGATAGTATTTTGGAAACACTCGATGAAGCTCAGGATTCGAGAATTATTTCTCATCTATTGATGGATCCAGTTCAAGATGGCGGACAATGGGATATGTTTTCAGGGTTATTAGAAAAATATGGTGCTGTTCCTAAATCAGTTATGCCAGAAACCTTTCATTCTTCTAACACAAGTAAATTAAATGAAGTACTGACATCTAAATTAAGAGAATTTGCTTGCCAACTGCGCGAAGGACATCATGCAGGATCATCACTAGATGAATCAACAGCTAAAAAAGAGAGTATGTTGTATTTTATTTACAGCGTACTGGTAAAAGCATTGGGCGAAGTTCCTGAAACGTTTGATTATTCTTATCGAACTAAAGACGGCGAGTACTGTCGCATCAAAGACATTACACCACAAGCTTTTTTTAAAGAATATGTGGGTTGGGATCTGACAAACCTAGTGAGTTTATTGAATGCACCAACAGAAGATAAACCATTTGGCAGAGCATACACGGTTAAATATTTAGGAACGGTCAAAGAAGCTAAACCAATCCAATACATCAATGTACCCATTCAAGCTTTAAAAGAGGCAGCGGTTGCTTCTATTAAAGATGATCAACCAGTTTGGTTTGGTTGTGATGTAGGCAAAATGTTAATCAAAGATGCTGGTATTATGGATGAACATAGCTATCATTATGAATTGACACTAGGTGAGGGCAGTGGTTTGACAAAAGCTCAGCGTCTAGATTATGGGGACAGTCTTTTGACACATGCAATGGTTTTTGTTGGAGTAGATTTAGATGAACAAGGCCAACCTTTAACTTGGAAAGTTGAAAATAGCTGGGGAGATAAAGTCGGTAAAAAAGGAATCTATTCTATGAGCGACAAATGGTTTGAAGAGTTCAATTACCAAATCGCTGTGGATAAAAAATATATTTCCGAGAAATGGTTAAAAGCTTTAGAGGAACCTACGATTGAATTAGAACCTTGGGACCCTATGGGTGCTTTAGCATTAGTTAAATAAATAAATAAATAAATGGATAACAAGGGCTGAAGAATTCTAAACTTCATACCCTTGTTTATTTTTCTTTTTAGAGGGTCAGAAAATACTATAATCGATACGAGAAAATAATTTAAATAAAAATTAAAATTTGATTAAAAAACAGTTAGAAATGAAAAGATGTGTTATTATAGCTTATGAAGAATTTATTGGAAAATAAATTTTGCTTTTTTTTATATGAGGAGTGGAAAAGATGAAAAGAATTAAATTGGGATTAGTAGCTAAGTTGCTGATAGCTATTGTTTTAGGTATTATTTTTGGTCAATTGGCATTTTTACCAGATTTTATTATTCAGATACCCGTTACGATTTCTGCTATATTTAGCAGTTTGTTAAAGTTTATTATCCCACTAATGATTCTTGGATTTGTCGTAATTGGGATCGCAGATTTGACACAAGGAGCAGGAAAGCTGTTAGGGATCACGACACTGATGGCATATTCGTCAACATTGATTGCTGGTATGGTTGCTTACTTTGTTGCTATAAATGTATTTCCTTTGTTTATTGATGCTAGTTTAAGTGATGCTATTTCTGGTGAACAGAAGAGTCTTGAACCGCTATTTTCCATTCCTTTAGAACCTCTATTGGATGTCACTTCTGCCATCGTATTTTCTTTTATGTTTGGTATTTGTATTTCTTGGTTAAAGGGACAAGGTAAAGGGGAAACGATGTACAACTTTTTTAGCGAATTCAATTTGATTATCGTTAAGTTGCTTAGTTCGCTGATTATTCCTGGATTACCGATTTTTATATTTGGTAATTTTGTAAACTTAAGCTATGCAGGAAGTGTATTCTCAATTCTTTCAATTTTTTGGAAAGTATTTATTATTATTATCAGCTTGCAACTGATACTTGTAACACTCTTTTTTGTTATTGCAGGAGTCTATACAAAGAAAAATCCGTTAATTTTGATGAAAAACCAGATTCCAGGTTATATAACAGCTGTTGGAACGCAATCTTCGGCAGCTACTATTCCAGTGAATTTAGAGATTGCTAAAAAGAATGGCGTATCGATTCAAATACGTGAATTTATTATCCCATTGGCTGCGACGATCCATCTACTTGGAAGTATCGTAACGGTGACTTCATGTGTGACAGCGGTACTTCTAATGTACAATATGCCCGCACAGTTCGGTATGATGGCAGGTTTTATCGCTATGTTAGGTGTAGCAATGGTAGCAGCACCTGGAGCACCAGGTGGAGCAATCATGAGCGCATTACCTTTCATGACGATGGTTGGCATAGATCCTACGGGTACGCTAGGGAACCTTTTGATCACACTTTATTTGACACAAGATAGTTTTGGAACAGCAGCGAATGTTTCAGGAGATAATGCCATTGCGGTCATCATGGATAAAATTTATCATAAACATATTTTAAAAGAACCGATTGAATAGAACCAAAAAAGTAGACGTTTGAGCTTATAATGAGCAAAAACGTCTTTTTTTTGAAAAATTAATAGGTAATGTTCGTCATTAGATTGAATCATACAGGAAAAATGGTAATATACAGTTAAGCAGAAAGAATTTAAAACAAGTCGGAGGGATACCATTGGAATTTAAAAAAGACGTACAGATCGCACAAGAAGCTGAAATGGAATCGATAGTAGGGATAGCTGAAAAGTTAGGGATCGATAGTGATGCTATTGAACAATATGGAAAATACAAAGCTAAAATAGATGAAATAGAAATTGCTGACTTGGCTACTAGAAAAGAAGGGAAATTGATCCTAGTGACGGCTATTACGCCTACACCAGCTGGAGAAGGTAAAACAACTACAGTAGTGGGATTAGGAGATGGTCTTCAAAAAATAGGCAAGAAAGCAGCGATTGCCTTAAGAGAACCTTCATTAGGACCAGTATTTGGCATGAAGGGCGGTGCAGCTGGAGGCGGCTATGCTCAAGTTGTGCCGATGGAAGATTTGAATCTGCATTTCACAGGTGATTTTCATGCGATCGGTGCAGCTAACAATTTATTAGCTGCTATGCTGGATAATCATATCCATCACGGAAATTCGCTAGCAATCGATACACGCAGCATTACGTGGAAACGGGTAGTGGATATGAATGATCGGCAATTACGGTTTATTGTTGATGGCTTAAACGGCAAAACAAATGGTGTCCCACGCGAAGATGGATTTACTATTACTGTGGCTTCTGAAATTATGGCTATCTTATGCCTGTCCATGAATATGGAAGAAATGAAGGCAAAGTTAAAAGCCATTATTGTAGGGTATACTTTGACTGGACAACCGGTTACAGCTGGAGACTTAAAAGCACACGGGGCCATGGCTGTATTATTAAAAGATGCCTTGAAGCCAAATATCGTTCAGACATTGGAGCATACACCGGCTTTTGTGCATGGTGGGCCATTTGCTAATATCGCGCATGGGTGCAACAGCATCAAAGCAACAAGGTTGGCACTGAAATACGCTGATTATGTAGTAACAGAAGCAGGTTTTGGAGCTGACTTAGGAGCAGAAAAATTCATGGATATCAAATGCCGTTTATCAGGGATTGCACCAGCAGCAGTTGTTGTTGTAGCAACGGTTAGAGCTTTGAAAATGCATGGCGGGATGGCTAAAAAAGAATTGGTGACAGAAAATCTTTCAGCACTTGAAGCAGGGTTGCCGAATTTAATGAAGCACATTGAAAATATGCAAACGGTATTTGGTATGCCGACTGTTGTAGCCATCAATAAATTTCCGACAGATACCGCTGAAGAATTAGCTTTAGTAGAAGAAAAGTGTCAAGCACTTGGTGTCAATGTTGTTTTATCAGATGTCTGGGAAAACGGCGGTAATGGTGGTCAAGATTTAGCTAGAGCAGTTGTGGAGCTGGCGAATCAAGAAAGTACCTTGACATATGCTTATGAATTAGAGGATGCGTTAGTCGATAAGATGACTAAGGTCGTTCAAAAAGTATATGGCGGTGAAGGAATCACGTTAGCTCCTGGAGTGAAAAAAGAAATCAACCGTTTAGAGGCTCTTGGATTTGGAAATCTGCCTATTTGTATGGCAAAAACGCAATATTCTTTTTCAGATGATAAGAATAAATTAGGGCGTCCAAAAGATTTTACCGTTACGATAAAAAAAGTGACTGTTTCTGCCGGAGCAGGTTTTATCGTTGTTTTAACGGGGGACATCATGACGATGCCAGGGTTGCCTAAAGTGCCAGCGGCTGAATCAATCGATATTATGGCTGATGGCAGAGTCACCGGATTATTTTAATTCCTCTTCACCCAAGATACTGGTCAGCTGTTAGGAAAAAAAACTTAGTTTTAATTAACGCTTACCAAAAAATAAGTTAGTCTTATACATTACCAAATCAATAAAATATAGGAATAGGAAGAGGCAATCAATGACAGAAAAAGAAGACAAGCAAGTTTTGCGTCAGAAGATGATTTCTTTCTTGAAAAAAATCTCTTTAGAAGAAAAAGCAGTTATTGAAAAAAAGTTAGAGAAAAATATATTTGATTCACAAGAATGGAAAGCAGCTGAACGTGTCGGGGTGACGCTCTCTCAAGGATTTGAATGGAATACGCTGGGTATTATTGAACGAGCATGGCGAGAAGGCAAAAAGGTTTGTGCTCCAAAGTGTATCCCACAGCATAAAGCGATGGTTTTTTATGACTTTACGAAATTGGAGCAATTAGAAAAGGGATTCCATCATCTCATTGAGCCTAAACCTCATGAGACAAAAGAAGTGAATAAAACAGATATCGATTTAGTTTTAGTCCCTGGTCTGATTTTTGATAGGACAGGGTATCGAATCGGTTTTGGTGGAGGGTATTATGATCGCTTTTTAAAAGACTTCCCCAATCAGACGATGGCACTGATTTATTCAAAACAAGTACTATCAGGACTTCCAATCGAATCTTTTGACATACCTGTTCAAAAAATAATTACTGAAATAAATTCTTAATAAAAATAAACGGCTGTATAATTTTAAGTGTAGATAAATTAATTAAATGACACACCCAAAATTTGTGGCGGAATAGGGGTTGCTTGTAGCCTGAAATGAAGCACTGTGGGCAAATAACGCCCAAGTGTATCATGTTTGTAAGCTGCTAAAGCAGCAACAATCATGACAACTTTCTTTTAGGCTTCAGGCGTTCCCTTGGCTCTCCACAAGCAAAGCCGTATATTCCAGAAGAAATTTTAGCTTGAAGCATCCACACTATTTTACCTAGAGCTAAATAAACCAAGCAGACTAAGGAAAAAAGTCTGCTTGGTTTATTCGTTGCGGTGTCATTTTACTTTGCTAAATCGACTCCTAAATAAGTATCAAACAACTCATATATTTTTGGTTGTTGTTTTTTTAATGAAATAGGCCGATTATTCTTATCTAAGAAGCAATGTTTGCTTTCGCCGGTCGTTCGTAATTCGCCAGTTGTTTTATCCAATATTTGATAAGAGATAGTCAAGCGGATACCATTAAATACTTCAATTTTAGGAATAATATAAACGTGATCATTGAAATAGACCATTGATTTATAGGTACAGGTAATAGCTAGAACGGGGACGATGATCCCAATTTTTTCCATTTGATCATAGCCAAAACCCATTTGATCTAACAAATTAGTTCTTGATTCTTCAAACCAGCGGATATAATTTGAGTGATGAATGATCCCCATTTGGTCGGTTTCATAATATTGTGCTTGGTGTTCATATAACGCGAAATTTCTTTCCATATTTATGCCTCATTCCTATCTACTGTTTAATCATAGGATAGCATAAGTAAGAAGATTTTTTAAACAACCTTTTTTAACGCGCAACTGAATAGAATAAAAATAGATCGATCTCATTTTCTTTACTTAGTGTTTTCATTGAATTATTCGTAGTATACTTATTGGAAAGCTGAAATTAAAAAAAGTATAAGTAGGTATATTTAAATAAATGTTACAAAGGAGAATAGCGATGCGCTTATTACACACAGCAGACTGGCATATTGGGAAAATTGTCAATGAAATGTCGATGTTGGAAGACCAAGAATATTTTCTTGATCAACTCATTGAAAAATTGAAAACGGTAGAAATAGATGCACTGATCATGGCAGGTGATTTATATGACCGTGCTATGCCTTCTAAAGGAGCAGTTGCCTTAGCTAACAAGGTATTGACTAGGATCGTTCAGGAAGTCAAAGTACCTGTTTTGGTTATAGCTGGAAATCATGATAGCAATGAACGTGTAGAGTATGGAGCAGATCTGTTAGCAACCAGTCAGTTGTATATTGAAGGAACGGTAAAAGAAGTGACGCGAAAAGCAACTATCAAAGGAGTCAACTTTTATTTATTGCCGTTTGCGGACTATGCCTATATTAGAGAACTGCTGCAGGATGAGACGATCAAAAGCTTAGAAGATGCTGCTAGAGTACAAATCGAAATGATAAAAAAAGAAATGGACACAGCGGAAATCAATGTTTTGATCGCTCATGGATATGTTATTAATTTGAGTAATGATACATCTGAAACAACTGAATCAGAAAGACCGCTCAGTATTGGAACGGCTGAATATGTGAGTGTGGAGTTATTTGAAGATTTTGATTATGTCGCTTTAGGGCATTTGCATAAAGCTCAAAAGGTAAAACACGACCGGATACGCTACAGCGGCTCAATATTAAAGTATTCTAAATCAGAAGCTGTGCATAAAAAACAAGTATCATTAGTGACGTTAGAAAAGAATCATGTTGTTATCGAACCGATATATATCGAGCCAAAACGAGATATGCGGGTCATAAAAGGCTTGTTTGATAAGATAATGGGACAACAATCAGATGATTATGTCTTTTTTGAACTACTAGATGAAAATTTTGTTATGGATGCAATGAATCAATTGCGACGACGCTATCCAAACGCAATGGGCTTGGAATACGCAGCTAAGAAAGAACGAGCAGAAAGTATATCAGCCATCCATCAAGCACAGTTAGAAAAATTATCCGTTCAAGATATTTTTGCGGATTTCTATGCTTACTACAAAGAAAAAGAGTTAACGGTCGAGCGTAAAGACATTATTGACACTATGTTGCATCAAATGGAAAGAGGCGAATAAGATGAGACCATTAAAATTAGTTATGAATGCTTTTGGTCCCTATAAAGAAAAAGTCGTAATCGATTTCACTCAATTTCATCACCAAACACTTTTTTTAGTGAGTGGACCAACAGGAGCAGGAAAAACCACCATTTTTGATGCTATTGCCTACGCTCTATATGACGATGCAAGTGGAACAAGTCGAGGAAAAGATTCCTTTAAATCACAATTTGTTTCAGATGATGTATTGTGTTTCGTAGAGTTAGAATTTGAATTAGCTGGAAAAAAATATTTTATAAAAAGAATTCCGGAACAAAAAGGCCCAGGAAAAAATGGAAAGTTGAAAAAGTGGTCATCAGAAGTTGAATTTCATCATAATGGAACAGTGACCACTAAAATCAAAGAAGCTAATAAAGAGATACAGGAATTGCTTTCGTTGTCATATGAACAATTCAAACAAATCGTCATGCTGCCCCAAGGCGAGTTTAAAAAAATGTTGGAATCCAATAGTGCGGATAAAGAAAAGATTTTTCGGAATATTTTTCAAACGGATACGATCAAAGAACTTCAATCGTTATTAAAAGATAAAGCTAGCAGTTTAAAACAAGGAATAGATCAGAATGAAAGTACCTTACAACAATTTGTTGGCATGATCACTAAGGGCGTTAATGAAACATTAGAAGAAGCAATCCGTTTATTTGATATTCCGGTAATCATAACAGAATTGAGCCATTTAGTAGAAAGTCATCAAGAAAAGATCCATTTACTTGAAAAAGAGTTGATTGCACTAGATGAAACGTACCATAATAATCAACGGAAAATCGATTTGATAGCAGCTTTAGCTGTCCTTGAAAAAGAAAAAGAATCATTAGAAGCCAACAAAGAGCTGATCGAAACGAAACGTTCGGGCGTATCTTTAGCAAAAAAAGCTGAAGAGTGTTTTGAAATAAAACAACAAGTAGAGAACATTTCCAATGAAAAAAGAGCCATTCAACAAGAGCTGATCAAAGAACAAAAGCAGTTAGCTGAAACGTCAGAGCGCTTACTAGAAACAGAGGAAAACTATCATGTACTACAATCAGCACACAGAGAATTGCCGAAGAAGCGAGAAGTTTTAGCGGATTTGAAAGAGCAAGAAAAACAACTTTGCGAACGAGCAGCTAAAGAAGAAGCTCGAACTGAGTTAGTGAAAGAGAATCAGAATAATCAACAAGTGAGCCAAGAGTTGAACAAGCAATTGATCGCTGATGGAGCGCAGTTAAAAAAACAAGAGCATGAACTGAAAGAAATCCAGCAAGCTAAAACAAGTATTATGGAGAAACAACGCGAGGTAGGCAGTCTGCAACAAGAACAACATCAAACTAAAAAACAGCAAGAAGCGCTGATCGAGTTCAGCAAATATTTAGCCAAAAAAGACGCTAAGCAGGAAGAATTTCAAGAAATAGAAAATAAGTACACTCAAATAGAAAGTCACTACCAAGAGCAACGATTGACTTATAACCGAAATATAGCTGGAATGCTAGCTAGTGACTTGAAAGAAGAGCAAGAATGCCCTGTTTGTGGATCGCTGCATCATCCTGCTCCTGCAAAATTAGGTCGGAACTCGGTATCAAAAGAGGCTTTAGAAGAATCAGAAGCGCAAAAAAATGAAATAGGTAAACTGTTTGACCGAATCTCGATTGAATTGAAAGGATTAAGCGAAGCCATTCAATCAAGTGAAAAGCAGTTGGCCATTCAACAAAGTGAGGTACCTGCTGAACTGGCTAAAATCCAACGACGATTGTCTGAGGAAGCTGAAAAGCAAGAAAAATTAACTGAAATAGTAAAAGCGTTGCAAAAAACCGTGGATAACGAGGAAACAGCAGAAAAAGAGAAACAAAAAACGGCACTTCAAGTAAGAGAAACAGAATCGGAAATCCAACTGCTAAAAGCTGCTGTCGAGCATAATGCAAAGCGTATCGATGAATTAAAAGGTGAAATTGACACACTGATAACTAAACTAACGGCAACTAGTCTATCTGCGATACAAGTTCAAATTGATGAAAAAACAAATGAAATTAGTCGTATTGAAGAAGGTTATAGCAAGGCACAAGAAAATAAAGTTGATTTAGAAAAATTACAAACACAGTATCAGACAAGTACAAAAGCTTTTGAAAAACAGTTGAGCACATTGATCGAGCGTGAGGTCGACAGGCAAATAGTGTTTACTGAACAGCTAGCAGCAAAGCAATTAGATGCTACATTTGAAAAATATCTGTTGGGAAAAGAAACTAAACAGCAGTTGATCGAAGAAACAGAAGCTTTTGACAAGAAAAATTGGTTAAATCAAACCAATTTTTCAGAAAAAAGAAAAGCTCTTGAAAAAGAAGGACCTGATCAACCAGTTGAAGGTTATGTAACGAAGAATCAAGAAATAGAACTGGAAAGTAAAACATTAAAAGAACAGCAACGTGAGCTGATTGGAATAGAAAAAACAAACCAATCTATTCTTTCTCAGATCCAACTGAACGACCATGCTAAAAAAGAAGAACAAGAAGAATATTTGCTGTACAAAGAATTGTCAGAGATGGCTAATGGTTCAAAAGAAACAGACTATATCTCATTTGAACGATTTGTCTTGGGGATCTATTTTGAAGAGATCATTGAGGCAGCCAATACAAGATTTACTCAAATGACCATTAATCGGTATGCTCTTATTCGAAATAAAGATAAAACAAAGGGTGCGGGTCCTAAAGGATTGGATTTAGATGTATTCGATAATTACACGGGTATGAAAAGAAGTGTCAAGACCTTATCTGGCGGGGAAAGTTTTAAAGCTTCTTTAGCACTGGCTTTAGGGTTAAGTGACGTGGTTCAAAATCGTAGCGGTGGAGTTAGCGTAGACACGTTATTTATTGATGAAGGTTTTGGGACATTGGATGCTGAGTCGATAGATAGTGCGATTGAAACCTTATTTGAATTAAATCAACGAGGTCGTTTAGTGGGTGTTATTTCGCATGTTGAAGAGCTGAAAACAAGAATACCAGTCCATATTGAAGTAACAAAATCTTCAAATGGAAGTTATGCTACGATCAAAGTCTAGCAAAATAAAAAGCAGGCAGAGAAGAAAAAACTTCTCTGCCTGCTTTTTGGCTAGGGCTTTCTCCTAGCAACTTTTTTTGTGCTTATGATAATAATAACTGTGGTTTGGTCTGTTCTTCGGAAATGCTGAACAAATATTCTTGCAATGAACCAGAATAAATAGGTGCAAAGATAGGGAGTTGGCTTAGATCCCCAGGAGTAATAAAATGAGGTTCTTTTTCAAATGCATAAATGCCACTTTCACTAAGAACAGATGCCACAAATTGCGAACAAAAGAAAGCATCTCTCCGATCAAAATCAACATTTAGGGCTAAGGTGACTAAACCAAGTAGATTATAACGATAAAGGCTTTGAGTCTCATTGTAGAAAGAGAGAAGTTCAACTAGATTTTCATAGTGTTGTTCCGATATCTCACAAGAATAGATAGTACATTGAGCTCTTAAAAAATAATGGCGAGATAGATCTTCTTCTACATAACCGCCTGAAAAAGGATTATGTGCATACTTACGGCCAAAACTATAAGGTTTTAATAAAGCAGGTTCTAGTGCAATAGAAGCATGGTTATAAGTTGCTTTGGTATATAATTTAATGGTTTTAGAAAGAATAGTATTTGTATCTGTTAACATAAGGTAAATTTTCATTATAAGACCTTCATCTCTTTACGTTTTATTTAATAAAAATCAGATAGACTCAATTTCTATTGAATTTAGGATAATTTGTAACTTTTTCATTTTTTTGGAACCCATTTTTAGTATACATGAATCTCAAAAAAATTCTAGTAGGCTAGAGGCTAAATTTTTTTAAAATAATAGAATGAAAGCAAGCGGATGCTATATTTTAACACTTATAAATGAAGCGATTTTTCAAAGAAATTAAAATGAACATTGTTATATCAAGGCGTTTCGTTTGTAAAAAAAAGAATAAAGGGGTAGTATTTTGGATAGATAGAACTCAAATGTTCATTAAATACTCACTTTAATTTAATAAATAAATAGAAAGGATGGTTGGAAATGGGAGAAAGAAAACTAATTCCAATTGTAAGTGCTGCTGATAACAACTACGCACCATATTTGAGTGTCACTCTAAAAACGATTTTAGATCATCTTTCTGACGATTATGATGTAGCTTTTCATATCATTGATGATCACATATCTGCAGACAATAAAAAAAAATTAGCAGACGTTATTTCCAATCATACGGCTACGATCGACTACTTAGAAGTTGATTCAGAATTGTATGCGAATGTAATGGAAAGCGATCATATAACACAAACAGCTTACTATAGGATCTCGTTACCAGATTTGCTTAAAGACAAAAATTATGAAAAAGTGTTGTATATAGACAGTGATGTTTTAGTATTAGATGATGTTTCAAAATTATATGAAACGGATATAGGAGAAAAAGCAGCAGGTGCTGTTGTTGATCCGGGACAAGCCTTAGTTCATCCTAGATTAGGAATTGAAACAGCTGACTATTATTTTAATTCAGGATTGCTTTTGATCGATTTAAACAATTGGCGCAAAGCAAAAATTACTGAAAAAACCTTACTATTTCTTGAAGAGCAAATGGATAAAATTATCTATCATGATCAAGATGCCTTAAATGGAACGCTTTATGGGAAATGGTATGCACTTCATCCAAAATGGAATGTTCAAACTTCCCTAATATTTGAAAGGCATCAACCGCCAAATGAGGAATATGCTAAGTTATATAAAGAAGCGGTCCGCCAACCATCCATTGTACACTTTACGGGACATGATAAACCATGGAATTCAGCTGAATACCATCCCTATAATGAAAAATATTTAACAGAATTAGGTAAAACACCTTTTAGCGATAGAACAACCAAAAAAGATATGGTCAACTAGTTTTTTAATTTCACTTTTAAAGTATTAGAAGAGATATTCTTCTAAAAAAATGTTAGTCCGATATCGTTCATAAATATGAATGAGTCAGGATCAGAAAAGCGGCAATTTTAAGGAGGAATCATTAATGGTTGAACAAAGAAGTATCTCAATTGTTTCGTCTAGCAATGAAGCATTTGTACCACATTTGGCAACGCTCTTTCTATCCCTTTTAACAACAAAACAAACACATACAACGTTTCACTTTTATGTAATTGATGATGATATTTCACTACGGTCAAAATTCCTGTTAAATCGGACAGTTGGGGAATTCAATGCTAGAATCAGTTATGTTACGATTGACCCCACCGATTTTTCAGGCGCAGTAGAAAGTGACCGTATTCCACAAACCGCTTATTACCGTATCTCAATTCCGAATTTATTAAAAGAAAATAAACGTGCGATTTATATGGATTGCGATATGATCACGTTAGAAGATATTGAATCCTTGTGGGAAGCTGACTTAGGTGAAAAACTGTTAGGTGCAGTAGAAGATGCGGGGTTCCATGATCGGCTAGAAAAGATGGGAATTGAAAGTGAAACTGATCTTTACTTTAATTCAGGTCTTATGGTGATGGATCTAGAGAAATGGCGCGAAGAAAAAATAACCGAAAAAGTTTTAGGCTTCATTGAAAACAATCCTGGAAAATTAACATTCCATGATCAAGATGCATTGAATGCTATTCTACATGATCGATGGTTAGAACTTGATCCGCGTTGGAATGCTCAAACGTACATGATGTTACAAGAAAAGGAACATCCAACGATTCAAGGACAAGCAAGATGGGATGAAGCGACAAAAAAACCAGCTGTCATTCATTTCTGTGGACATGCGAAACCATGGAATGCAGATTCTAACCATCCATTTAAAGAAAATTATTTTGATATTCGCGGAAAAACCTTTTTCCCAATCAAAAAAGAAACCAAATCACTCTAAGGAGCAGCAAGACAAATTCAACCATAATAGAGAGATGAGCTGGAACTTTTTGTTCCACTTCATCTTTTTTTGGTAGTTAAGTACTATACTTCAAATTCTTGAGATTATTTTTAAAGAGCTGACCGTAAAAAAAATGGTGAATAGCTTTCTACATAAATACAATCAGCGAGCAGAATAAGTGTATTCACTTTCTTAATCAAATATAATGTATAGGAGATCATGGGTTGATTTTTAAGAGCACGACTATTCAAAAGAGTCCGATGAATAACTTTTGTACCGCTGATATTCTTGATTTAGTCTAAAGGGTAAAGTGAAAAGTAAGATAAGGAGGTACATCCATATGGAAAGCATTAAATGGGTTTTGCAATACGTTAAATCAAACAAGGTGAAAACGCTGGTGGGAATTATTATGGTAGTAATAGTTGCTGTATTGAATATCGTTTCACCATTGATCGGCGGAGAAATCGTTGATAGGGTAATCATTAATGAGCAGAATAATATGCTTATCCCCTTATTAGCTCTCATGATAGGCTCAACAGTATTACGCACAGTATTAAGATATGTGTATCAAATCATGTTCGAACGGATAGGACAGGATGCCATCTACCAAATAAGGGAAAGAATGTACAAGAAGCTCCAAGAATTAGATTTTGCATTTTTTAATAATACACGAGTAGGAGATATTATGGCTCGGATGTCAGGAGATACGGATGCCATTCGTCATGCAATTTCATGGTTATCGTATAATGTCTTAGATAATCTTTTGCTTTTAGTGTCAGCTATTTTAGTTATGGGGTTCATAGAATGGCGGCTAATGTTAGCTTTATTGATCGTTACACCGTTTATTGGTTTGTTGACGGTTTTATTGTCGGGAAAAGCAAATGCTGTTTATTATGAGATCCGAGAAAGTTTTTCTAGATTAAATTCAATGGTAGAAGAGAATGTAAGTGGAAATAAAGTTATCAAAGCCTTTGCTCGAGAAGATTATGAAAAAGAAAAATTTGATAAGTTCAATGATGATTACAAACAACGCAATATGGATTCTGCAGATGTTACAAAAACATATTTGCCGCCATTAGAAACGCTAGCGGGGTTCTTATCGGTCATTACGATAGGCTATGGAGGGTTTTTGGTGATCAACGGTTCAATGACTCTAGGAAATTTAGTTACCTTTAACGGCTTTATCTGGATGTTAAACTTACCTATGCGAAATGTTGGCTGGTATGTAAATGATCTGCAACGATTTATTGCTTCTTCTTATAAAATTAGAGAACTTTTAGCTGCTAAGCCAATGATCCCAATTGAGGAAAAAGAATCAGCTAAAACGATTCAAGGGATCGTTGAATTCCAAGATGTTTCATTTTCATTTGCAGATGACCCTGAAACACCTATCTTAAGCCATATTTCTTTAAAGGCTAAACCGGGTATGACGATTGGTATTTTAGGGGAGACGGGTTCTGGGAAATCAACGTTGGTCAACCTTATTTCACGTTTTTTTGATCCTACAGAAGGAAATGTATTGATTGATGGTATTAATGTAAAACAATGGAATGTAAAAGAATTGAGAAGCCATATCGCCATTGTTATGCAAGATGTCTTTTTGTTTTCAGATTCAATCAAAAAAAATATTTCATTTGGAACACCTGGAGCAAATCTTGAAAGAGTTCAAAAAAGTGCAAAAGTAGCAGATGCAGATCCATTTATCCAACTTATGCCTGATCAATACAACACGTATTTAGGAGAGCGGGGCAGCGGATTGTCTGGTGGACAACGACAAAGGTTATCTTTAGCAAGAGGATTAATGAAAGATCCTTCTATTCTCATTTTAGATGATACGACTTCTGCCGTGGATATGGAAACGGAAGTGAAAATCCAACAAGGATTAGGCGAATTAATGGAAGGGAAAACAACCTTTATTATTGCCAATAGGATATCTTCTGTAAAAAAAGCTGATGAAATTATCATCCTATCTAAAGGTGAAATAATCGAAAGAGGAAATCATGCTTCATTACTGGATAAGAAAGGCTACTACTATAAAATTTATCAGAAACAATTAGGACAATCTGATGAAGAGGAGGTGGGGACAAATGGGACAGACTAATCCCTCAACTGAAGAAAAAAACAGTCAAAAAAATACCCATCTCATAAGAAGAGTAGTGACGTATTTAGCACCTTATAAAAGTGGGTTTTTAAAACTCATTTTTGCGATTTTAGTTTCCAATTTTGTTTTGGTCCTGGGACCCTATTTTACGAGTGTAATCATAGATGAGAGCATCCCAAATAAAGATACAACGCAACTAACTTGGATCATTGTTTTATTTTCAATAGCGCAGTTATTTGGCGGGTGGTCTTCAAGATACCGTATCAAAAATATCACCTTATTAGGCCAAAATGTACTGAGAGATATGCGTACAGATATCTTCGTCCATTTGCAAAAACTACCCTTTTCATTTTTTGATAGTCGTCCACACGGAAAAATCGTTACACGTGTCGTGAATTACATCAATTCATTAAGTGATCTGCTGTCAAACGGTTTGATCAATGTACTATCTGACATAATGAGTTTAGTCGTTACGCTAGCCATTATGTTCGCCATGGATGTTCGATTAACGCTTTACAGCTTTATTTTATTGCCGATCTTATTTATTGCAACGGTTGTGATCCAAAATAAACAACGCAAAGCATACGAAGAGGTCAGCAGCAAACAAGCGAGTTTGAATGCGTATATTCATGAAAGTGTAGCTGGAATAAAGGTTACTCAGTCTTATACAAGAGAAAATGTTAATAAAGATATCTTTGCGGAGGTTAGTGAAGACCAGCGCACCACTTGGATGCATGCAGTGAAAATCCAATTTCTATTAGCCCCATTTATCCAAAATATTGCAGCAATCACTATTTCAATTATTTACTTTGTTGGTCTGAGTAATTTTGGTTTTGGTATTGATGTTTCTACCGGTATTTTGATAGCTTTCATCGGTTATGTTAATAACTTTTGGAATCCAATGATCAATATTGGTAATTTTTATAACAGCCTAGTAACCGGTATGGTTTACTTGGAACGCATTTTTGAATTGATGGATATTGAACCAGAAATTCAAGATGCACCGAATGCCTTTGAATTGCCTCCTATCCAAGGATATGTTGTGTTTAATGACGTAACATTCGGATATAAAAAGGACCAACCCATCTTTGAAGATCTTTCGTTCCAGGTTCGTTCTGGCGAAACTATTGCGCTAGTTGGTCCGACAGGTGCAGGTAAGTCTACTATTATTAACTTAATGACACGTTTTTACGATGTAGATTCTGGTGAAATTTTGGTAGATGGGATCGATATTCGAAAAGTAACCTTAAATTCATTAAGAAATGAAATCGGTGTGATGCTCCAAGAGACGTTTATCTTTTCTGGAACCATTCTGGAAAATATCCGTTTTGGTAAGTTAGATGCTACTGAAGAAGAGATCATCCGTGCTGCAAAAATCGTCCGAGCACATGACTTTATCATAGCTTTAAAAGATGGCTATCGTACGGTTGTCAAAGAACGCGGAAGCACCTTATCCGCTGGGCAGCGGCAGTTGATTTCATTTGCACGTACTTTACTGGCTGATCCGAAAGTATTGATACTAGATGAAGCAACGTCTAGTATCGATACGCAAACAGAAATGCTATTACAAGAAGGTTTAGACCGTTTACTGGAAGGTAGGACGGCATTTATTATTGCCCATAGACTGTCTACTATCAAAAATAGTTCGCGTATTTTTTATATTGCAGATAAGAAAATTAGAGAATCAGGCAGCCATGATGAATTGATGGCGCAAAAAGGTTTGTATTATCAATTATATTCAACACAAGCCGAATTATTGAAGAAAATGTAATCAAAAAGATCTGAGATAAAGCCGTAGCGACTCCTTAAATTCAGCTTAAAAAGCTAGTTTTAGGGGTCAATTCGAGCGTCTCAGATTTTTTTATACGATTAAAATGGGAATAATGATTTTTGTTTTTCAGGCATTTTTAATAAAAGCGTGCTATTCTTAAAGTGGAATATTTACAAAGAGATGAGGATCCTAAATGAGTGGTAAAATATATGAAAAAGAGCATCAAATAAAATATTACGAGTGTGATACAAAACAAAAAATGACGATTTCTATGTTAATAAATATCATGCTACACGTATCTGGTGAGCAAAGTTATTTATTAGGAGTAGGAGATGAAGTCGTAGCGGAAAAAGGCTTAGCTTGGATCATCCTTCAATACGAAGTTGAAGTTGAACGGATGCCGGCTTTTTATGAGTCAATTAAAATCACAACACAAGCAAATTCTTATAATAAGTTGTTTTGCTATCGGGCTTTTAAAGTATACGATAGCCAAGGCAATCTATGTGTGACCGTTAACAGTACATTTGCCTTAATGAATGTACAAGAACGTAAGATGGCACGAGTACCAGCTGAACTTATAGCACCGTATGAATCAGAATTTTCTAAAAAATTGATTCGTATGCCAAAACCGGTAAAAGTTGATGAAGAAAAAATGACATCTAAAGAATATCAAGTGAGATACCTTGATATCGATAGCAATTGCCATGTGAATAATTCTAAATACATTGAATGGGCAATGGATACGTTAGATATTGAATTTCTGACAACTCATGAAATAGAAACGATGACGATCAAGTTTGAAAAAGAAGTTCATTATGGTCAGTTGATCCACAGCGAAATAAGCTCAACTAAAAACCAAGAAAACGGTATCGTTACGGCTCATCGGATCCTAACAGAGGGCGTTACAAATTGTGAGGCAAGTATTGTTTGGAAAGTAACAGCCTAAATGAAGGCTTTAAAGGAATAATAGTAATCGCTGTACTTAGTAGCGACTCCCAAAAGTTAGAGTGAAAATCTAACTTTTGGGAGTCGCTTTTTGATGAGAAATAGTTATAGTTATAAATTTAAATTGAAAGCAGTAATAGATTATTTGGAAGGACTTTTTGGCTATATATCAGTCGCCGGAAAGAACGAAATGCCAAGTGTTTCTCCTCTTAAACGGTGGGTCAATGCGTATAAAACAGTGGGGCCAAATGGAGTGCGTAAACAACTGCCTATGAGAAATTCAGTTGAGAAACATATCCTGAATACTATAAAAGGACTATCGGGGTAGAATACAAACTATAAAATAATAAAAAAAATAATACGACTACTCAAAAAAAGGCATCAGGGAGATTTCCCCTGATGCTTTTCTTATACTGAATGGGCTCCTTCACAAATTGCCTTAATGTTCTCTAAAGTGTGCATAGCCGAATTTTCTTCCATTTTATCCGTGACTAGTTTATCGATGATTTTACCGAATAAGTTTTCTGGGGTACCACTACTGTCGATTTCGAAGGTCAATTCAGTACCGTTGTCTTTTTGTACATATATACTTGTTTGTTTGCTAGGGAAATTTCCTGTCATATCGCCGCTCCATTTTGCACCTTCGGGCGTCATCTCGCATGCGGTTACTTCAATCTTTACCGGGAAGTGTATACCCAACATCGAATATTTGGTTTTTACGATAGTCCCTACTTCACCGTCACCTTTGATTCTCTCCGCTTCAGATAAGCCGTTGTAGAATTGTGACCAATTTTCAGGATTTATCGTGTACTTGTAGACTTCTTCCAACGGAGCATTGATGAAAATACTTTTTTTGAAGACTGTCATCTCTTGTCACCTCCTTCCGAACCCAAATACATCAGGATTTTGTAGTTACTTAAGGCCTTTTCTTTCAACAAGGTCCAGACAAGGGAGTGCCTAGCTGGCTTAGAAAGTTTCTGTAAAAGATAGCGTTTTCATATTTTTATCATACTCTTCTTACTCGATTTTGTAAAAGCTAACCTCTTCGTCTTTTGGAAAAACAAAAGTAGTTTTTTCAAAAGACGAAGTTGATTTTTTGTTGACTTAAAAATAGTCTTCTAGGGAACGGTTCAAAGTACTTTGACTCAAGACAACTTGTAGTTTGATTCGTGCTTTTGGACCAGATAATCCATTTGTGAAAATAACACCATCTTCTTTTAGGCGCTTGCCACCACCAACGTAATCATACACATCTTGTGCAATACCGTTAAATGAGCGTGATACAAGAACCACAGGGATATCATTGGCTAGCATCCTTTTAAGAGCAGGCAGAGTAGCAGGCGGTAAATTCCCCGCACCTAGCGCTTCAATAACAAGTCCATCAGTAGTTGGCTGATTGATAGCATCAAATAACGTTCCATCCATACCAGCATAAATTTTAAGTAAATAGACCGTTTTAGCTACATTGTTAATAGCGTAGATTTCCTCTTCAATTAATTTCTGGAAGAATAAGACTTCATTTTTTGAGATCAATCCAATTGGACCAAATGTAGGTGTACGGAAAGTAGCAACATTACTTGTATGTGTTTTAGTGACATAACGAGCAGTATGAATTTCATCATTCATCACGACCAGAACACCTTTTTCTTTAGCATCATCAGATAAAGCTACCCAAATAGCACTTTGAAAGTTGTATAATCCATCTGAACCAATTTCATTGATTGAGCGCATGGCTCCTGTCACAACGATTGGGATCGTTGTCTTGAGTGTTAAATCTAAAAAATAAGCTGTTTCTTCCAATGTATCTGTCCCATGAGTGATCACAACGCCATCTGCTTCATTAGCAGCAATTGCTTTTTCGATTCGATTTTTTAAAAGAAGCATCTCTTTAGGTGTTATATGTGGAGAGGGCAAGTGTAAAAAATCCTCTACGATCATGTTGGCCACATCATCAAACAAGTGACCGCGTTTGTGCAAAGGGTTCTCTGAACTAGGAGAAACTTTTCCAGTTGTTTGATCCTCGCTCATTGAGATGGTTCCACCGGTATGCAATACAAGAATAGTCTTCACAATAATTCCTCCAATACAAGAATAAAAATAAATAAGAGCCTGGTTGTTTTTAAAACTGTTTCGTTAAGCACAATAAGGATTAGTTCGACTAACTCAAAACCATTCTCTATTTGAGTAGGTGCAACAAGCCTTAGTTCGATGAACTCAAAACCATTTTCCTTTTTGAGTTAGTGCAACAAGGCTTAGTTCGATGAACTCAAAACCATTTTCCTTTTTGAGTTAGTGCAACGAGGCTTAGTTCGATGAACTCAGAATAGACATTAGTTTTCAAATATATAGCTTGGTCGTTTTCGTTTCGTTTAGTAGTATACCACGTTTAGAGTCTTTTCCAACATCTGACAATTAGAGCTGAAAGTGGTCGGATTTTTGACAGTTTGCTGTTATTTGGGTATTTTTATTAAAATATCCTTCCAAATGACGGTATTTTTGTGAATATGCTGTTATACTGAAAGAAAATGGACAATTGAAAGAGGTTATTATGAATAAAAAGAAAACATTTGAAGAATTTGCAATCAGTGATGAAATTGTTACGGCGCTAACAAGTTTGCGTTATTTTCATCCCACTAAAGTTCAAGAAGAAGTCATTCCATTAGCATTAGAAGGAAAAGATGTTATTGTAGAATCGCAGACAGGAAGCGGGAAAACAGTTAGTTATGGAGTGCCGCTATGTGAAAGAGTCGATTGGGAAGAAAACAAACCGCAAGTGCTTGTTTTAGTACCAACAAGAGAATTAGCAATTCAAGTAAAAGAAGACTTAATGAATGTTGGTCGTCTAAAGAGAGTGAAAGCCACTGCAGTATATGGCAAAGCCTCATTCGATACTCAAAAATCTGAGTTAAAGCAAAAAAGCCATATCGTTGTAGGAACACCAGGTCGAGTATTAGACCATTTGCAAAAGGGAACTTTTAAAATCGAGGAAATACAATGTTTAGTGCTAGATGAAGCTGATGAGATGCTGAATATGGGATTTGCGGATCAAGTAGAAGCCATTATCAACTTCTTACCTACAGAACGCCAAACGTTGCTTTTTTCAGCAACAATGCCTAAAGAAATTGAACGCATAGCAAGTTTTTACATGAAATCGGACAAACAGTCTATTGTAATTGAGACAAATGAATTATCAAAACCAAAAATCATTCAATCAAGTGTCAAGGTAAAAGAAGACCAAAAGGAACAACAATTGCTGGATTTATTAACAGTAGAAAATGCGGATTCATGTATGATTTTTTGTAATACACAAGAAGCTGTGAATAACTTATACACATTTTTGAGTAAAGCCGGTTTGCCAATTGATAAAATCCATGGCGGAATGGTCCAGGAAGATCGATTCTCTGTAATGGAAGATTTCAGACAAGGAAGATTCCGTTATTTGGTAGCTACAGATGTTGCTGCAAGGGGAATCGATATTGAAAATGTTACACATGTAGTCAACTTTGACGTGCCGGTAGAAAAAGAGAGTTTTGTGCATCGTACTGGCCGTACGGGAAGAGCCGGAAAAACAGGGATGGCATTGACATTGGTTACACCTAGAGAAGAAAGATGGTGGACGGAAGTCAAAGAATACGCTGGTCAAACAGTTATTGAAATTTCGTTGCCAACTACACGTGTCGTTCAAAGTCATAAATCGGCTTTCGAGAAGAAATTACAAGAACGCCCACCTTTGAAGCAAGTTCGTTCAAAAGAACTGAACCGCGACATTACTAAAGTTTATTTTAATGGTGGAAAAAAGAAAAAAATGCGTGCAGTCGATTTTGTTGGAACGATTGCTAAAATTCCAGGTGTTGATGCAGAGGACATTGGGATCATCACGATCCAAGAAAATGTTACTTACATTGATATTTTAAATGGAAAAGGTCCATTAGTGATTGAAGAAATGCAAAGTCGTACGATCAAAGGCAAGACATTGAAAGTACGTAAAGCTAGAAAATAAAAAAAAACACTTACGAAAATAATTATTTTCGTAAGTGTTTTTTTTATTGTCCAATTAATGAAAGTCTACAATTTTTAGTATTGTTGTCCCAAAAGAAATTTCTTCTGGAACACTACTACCATCTGTTAATGGACTATTAATTATATAAAGAAGCAACTTGTTCTTTAACAGACTTATTATCTAAGAAATCATCATAAGTTGTTTCAGCACGATCGACTACTCCATTTGGAGAAATTTCGATAATACGGTTTGCAATTGTTTGGATAAATTGGTGGTCATGTGATCCAAATAAAATTGAGCCTTTAAAAGCAATCAAACCATCATTTAAAGCTGTGATAGATTCTAGATCCAAGTGATTTGTTGGATCATCCATTACTAAAACGTTCGATTTACTCAACATCATTTTAGACAACATACAACGAACTTTTTCTCCACCGGAAAGGACAGAGACTTCTTTTAAAACATCTTCTCCAGAGAATAACATACGACCTAAGAAACTACGTAAGAATGTATTATCATTTTCTTCAGCAGCAGCGAATTGGCGTAACCAATCAACAACGGTCAACTTTTCATTAGTAAATTCGTCAGTAGTATCCTTTGGTAAATATGATTGAGAAGTCGTTACTCCCCATTTGAATGTACCTGAATCAGGTTCCATTTCGCCCATCAATATTTTGAATAGAACAGTAATGGCAATATCATTTTTACTAGTGAAAGCAACTTTATCGTCTTTATTCAATGTAAAAGTAATATTATCTAATATTTTTTTGCCATCAATTGATTTAGAAAGATTTTCAACACGCAGTAAGTCGTTTCCGATATCACGATCAGGTGTAAATCCAACAAATGGATAGCGACGAGAAGAAGGTTGAATGTCATCTAATGTAATTTTTTCTAACATTTTTTTACGGGAAGTTGCTTGTTTTGATTTAGATGCATTCGCACTAAATCGAGCAATAAAGGCTTGTAATTCTTTGATTTGTTCTTCTTTTTTAGCATTTACGTTACCTAGTAATTTAGAAGCTAATTGGCTTGATTCTAACCAGAAATCGTAATTCCCAACATATAACTTGATTTTACTAAAGTCAACGTCAGCCATATGCGTACATACTTTGTTTAAGAAATGACGGTCATGTGAAACAACGATAACGGTATTTGGGAAATCAATTAAGAATTCTTCTAACCATTCGATCGATTGAGTATCTAAACCATTGGTTGGCTCATCCAATAAAAGAACATCTGGTTTGCCAAATAGAGCTTGTGCTAACAATACTTTTACTTTTAAGCCTTCTGTTAATTCGCTCATCTTTTTATCATGCATATCATCTGAAATACCAAGACCTTGAAGCATAACAGCTGCTTGAGGTTCAGCTTCCCAACCATCTAATTCAGCAAATTCGCCTTCTAGTTCAGCTGCTAAAATACCATCAGCATCAGTGAAATCTTCTTTCATGTAGACAGCATCTTTTTCTTTCATGATTTCATATAAACGTTTGTGACCCATGATAACTGTTTCTAAAACAGTAGAATCTTCAAAACCATAGTGATTTTGACTTAGAGTAGTCAAACGTTCATCGGGACCCATAGAAACATTACCGGTTGAAGGTTGGATCTCGCCAGCCAAAATTTTCAAGAAAGTTGATTTACCTGCACCATTTGCACCAATAAGACCATAACAATTGCCTGGAATGAATTTTATATTTACGTCATCGAACAATTTTCTATCTGAAAATTGTAAACTTACATTAGTTACTGTAATCATTTAATTTATTTACCCCTATTCTTTGTATATATCTTGACTATTTTAGCACAAATAATCAATAAATGCGATGCTTGGGATTCTTTTCTTGTCAAATCGGCAGTATTCTATTGTAAATGCTCAAAAAATAGTATCTATTTACAAATATCATACGTGAAGACAAAATAAAGAGAAGTAAAATCGTATCGTTAGACTATAGTTAATTTTAAGATTATAATAAATCCGAGTTAGTCAATAAAATAATTAAAAATAGGAGGAATTAGATAGTGGAAAAACAAGTGGAAGTACAAGAACAATTAAATGACCTAGTTGCAACTTTTGGTGTCTTTAACATAAAATTGTATCAACATCATTTCTACGTAAAAGGACCTCACTTCTTTAACCTACATGAAAAATTTGAAGAACTTTATGATGGGGTAACTGAACAATTTGATGAATTAGCAGAACGTCTTATTGCAATTGGCGGCAAACCTTACGCAACTTTAGGAGAATTTTTAGAATACTCTTTAGTTAAGGAAACACCATATAATGGAAAAGAAACGGCTGAAGAAATGGTTGCCTCTACTATTTCCGATTATAAAATTATTGGCGAAAAATTACAAAAAGGAATCGAACTTACTGGAAAAGCAGGAGATGACCCAACACAAGACTTGTTGATTGGGTACAAATTTGGCATAGATAAGACGGTTTGGATGCTGCAAGCTTATTTAGGTAAAGATCCTCTAGATGCTTAAAAAATAAAAAAATTAAAAACAAAGAGCTCTTAGGTGCTAATCTAAGGGCTCTTTTTAACGGTTGATTTCTGCAAAAAGGTATAAGATCAAGGAATCACTTTGTAAGATGTGTAGTTGATTACGGTAATGTCTGGTTCGATCGTAAATTCTGAACTTCTTGATATCTTTGGTTGGGATCTTTAATAAACAATCGTTTTGTAAAATAACTTTTAAGAAGAGTGAATCAGGGACAACAATCAAAAAATCGGTTAAATCTTGTTGTTGTTCAAGAATAGCTGGCGGCTTAACGACCAAACGAATCGTTTTGGAGCGATACAAAGAATCTTTTTTTACTTTTTGGTGGTCCATTTCGAAAGAAAAGAGCAAACCATCCTTCATAGAAGGTGGATTTAAAGACAAAGGCAGTAAGTATTCTTTTACATGGTTAGTTAAAGGTTCACTTAGTTGAGTGACAGGAAGGACCTGGGCTAGGTGCAATTGGCCCTTTTGTACAGTGAATTGATTCAAGTAAGTTGGGCTATTCTTGTGTTTGTCATATTGGATAAGATCATGATGATCCCATACCGATTGAGAAGCAAAGTGTTGATTTAACTGATACACTCGCGCTGCTTTTTGGTGTTCAAGCTGGTCATAGTAGTAATGGGAAGAAAGTAAATATTCAAAAAGGCCCGCTTCTCCTGCAGACAGAGCCATCCTCCCTTTAGTAGAAAGTGAAATAGAATAAATCGGTTGTTCCCATATTCGAACTTTTTGAGCGTCTTTTTTTGTTAAAGGATAACGATAAAAGCCGCTATAGTCAGAAAAATATAAGATATGATTGAATATCGCACAATCATAAATTGGCTCAACAAAAGAAATGGTGCGTTCTAAAAAAGGTGTCAACTCTTCAAGGGTGACATATAATTGCTCAGTAGGCTGAGGCTCAAGGTAAATAGGTCGATCAATGTCAGCAAGTTGCTTCATCCATTTATTCCAGTCATAGACGTTCAATTCTTTTTGAGAAGTCCATAAATAAAATTTCCCACTGTAGAGCTGAAAATCATGGAATTGGCCATCAATGATCAATTTTGTCGTTAGTAAATGCTCTTTATCCATTCAAACACCCCGTTCTAAAGCTGAATCTTTCATCTATTGTACCATTTAATCGATTAAAATTAATAAAAAATGAAAATAGAAAAAAATATTTGCTATCCTTTTTTTGAATGAGATAATAAAAAGAAAAAATGAAAAGGAGATAAAAAAATGACTGAAAAGAGTATATGGCTAATACAAGAAACGACAAAAGAACAACTTCAAACCTTAAAAGATCTAGCTCCGGAATACAAGTTGATCAATGGATGGGAAATAGACGAAAAAAATGTTCCCTTAAAGTCTGTTGAAATCATATATGGATGGACAGGGCAACGATCAGAAGAACTGTTATCGGAGGGTAAACATAATTTGAAATGGGTACAAGGGAAAGCCGCTGGTGTCGATTTTCTTGAATTAGAAAAGCTTAAGGAGAACAAAGTGTTGCTGACTAATGGAAGTGGAATACATAGTATTTCGATTGCAGAATCAGTTTTTGGTATGTTGCTAGCTTATGCTCGAGGCATTCAAAAAGCTGTGAAAGATCAACAAACAAATAAATGGGAACAAGTAGATAAGCTAATGGAATTGCACGGGAAAACTATTATGATCGTTGGGACTGGTAAAATAGGCGTTGAAGTTGGTCGCTTAGCTAAAGCATTTAATATGAAGACAATTGGCGTAAATCGTAGTGGAAGAGAAGTTGCTTACATGGACCTGTTGATTAAGCAGCCAAGGTTAATTGAACAAGTGAAACAAGCTGATATCGTAGTAAATATTTTGCCGCTTACGGATCAAACCCATCATTTTTTCAATCAAGAGATTTTCTCACAAATGAAGAATGGAACTCTTTTTATCAATGTTGGAAGAGGCCAGACGGTTAAAACGGATGATTTAATAGAGGCTCTTGATGGTGGAAAATTAGCATTTGCCGGATTAGATGTTTTTGAAACCGAACCTTTGTCAGAAATAAGCGCATTATGGACCAGAGAAGATGTTTTGATCACGCCGCATATTGCTGGGATCGCAGAACACTTCAAAAAAAGATTGTTTGCCATTTTTGAAGAAAATCTAAAGGCATACTTAGCTGGAGAAACATTGCCAGTTAATTTAATAGACTACGAAAAACAGTATTGATCACACATTAAAAGAAAGTTGACAGCTTGAAGTCTAAAGGAATCCTTGCTCGTTACAAAGTAAGGATTCTTTTTATGAAAGAAAAACTACTTGTATGAGGAGGCCAAAAAAGCTATTATTTAAGTTACGTGTTGCATAAATACGTTAGAAAGGACGGTTTTATGAAAAAAGAATTATCATTATCTTCCTACTTATACATAGGATCTATGTTGTTTGGTTTATTTTTTGGAGCAGGAAATTTAATTTTTCCCGTTCATATGGGTCAAGCAGCTGGAGCAAATGTAAGTTGGGCTACATTAGGTTTTTTAGTAACCGGTATCGGATTGCCATTTTTAGGGGTAATAGCGATTGGGCTTTCTAAAAGTAACGGGTTATTTGATTTAGCTAGTCGTATTCATCCATTATATGGTTATTTTATGACAGTCGCATTGTATTTAACGATTGGACCATTTTTTGCACTTCCAAGATTAAGCACCGTTTCTTATGAAATTGGATTGACACCTTATATCAATCCAGCTTATCAAACAATTGGGTTAGCCATTTTTTCTATCTTATTTTATGGATTAGCACTATTTCTTTCTTTAAAACCCACAAAGATTTTAGTCTATGTTGGGAAAGTATTGAATCCTATTTTCTTAGTCTTTTTAGGTATTTTAATTTTAACGGCGTTTATTCGTCCAATGGGCGGGATCGCTGAAGTACCCATTACCGGTAACTACATCGATCAACCGTTTGTCAGTGGCTTTCTTGAAGGCTACAACACAATGGATGCATTGGCTTCTCTTGCTTTCGGGATCGTGGTTGTTCAAACCATTAAAAACCTTGGTGTGACAAAACCGAGTGAGATTGCAAAAGATACAATTAAATCTGGGTTGATCAGCATCATTTTAATGGGTATCATTTATACTAGCTTATCTTATTTAGGAACAATGAGTGTTGGGCAATTTCCAATTTCAGAAAATGGCGGAATCGCTTTAGCACAAATTTCGCAATTCTATTTTGGCTCATTAGGCAGCGTGTTGCTAGCGGTGATTGTAACCGTCGCATGTTTGAAAACGGCTATTGGTTTAATTACAGCTTGTGCAGAGACATTTAAAGAAATGTTTCCTAACTCTATCAGCTATAAATCTTACGTAGTTGTTTTTAGTGTACTAACAACTGCAGTAGCTAATATTGGTTTAGCAAATATTATTACGTACTCATTACCGGTATTGATGTTCTTATATCCGTTAGCTATAACACTGATTTTATTAGCATTATTATCTCCTTTTTTCAAAAATCGTCAAGTAGTCTATGTTAGTACGACAATTTTTACATTAGTTGTAAGTATCGCAGATCTATTAAACGCTTTGCCTGAAAGCATTCGCGGTTTGAATGGTGTCCAAGGTTTCTTAGCTTTTTGTAGTGAGAATCTTCCTTTGTTTACAATTGGAATGGGATGGCTCTTGCCAGCTTCAATTGGATTTGTAGTTGGTATTGTGATCAGTCTAGTTACTAAACCGAATCCTCGTGTCAGATAAGACGATTTAATGGACTCGATTCAAAATTAAAAAGAGCAGTGGAAACGATTTTCGTTTCCGTTGCTCTTTTTATCTGCAAAATATTACAAATAATCGTTAATAACTGTAATAAGGTCTTCTGAAGTATTATAAATGGCACCATTCATTTTTATAATACCAACGGTGTAAAGATTGATATAAGAGAATTGAGATTCTGCGACTTCTTTTAAAGCGGCTAATTTTTGCTTGTTTTCAGCACCTTGCTGACGTGAATCGGTATATAAACCAATAATAGGAATACCAGCTTGATAGGCAATCCCGATTTCGGTAGCAACACCAACATCAATAGTGGATCCGTCCAAAATGGCAACCATCAATTGGCTTGCTAACAAGGCATCCGTGTCATATTTAGCGATAGCCATAGAATCAGCGTAAGCATTTTTATCATTGATCTCACCTTGCTCTTGAGGAACATAAACTTCAATTTCAGGATAGGTTTCGCGAATACTTAGCACAATTTTTTCATTATAAAGTCGCTCCATTTCTGAAAAGAGCGGGCTTGCAAAATAGATTTTTTTTGACATTTTTTCTCCTCCTAATACGATTATTACAATTTTAGCATACTATAAAAAGATTTTGTAATAAAAAGTAACCGTAAAGAAATATAACAAGGTATCTTTTTCGTTATAATCATTGGAGAGCAAGAAAAGAAGATAAAAAAGTAGATAAAGAAGGGTGTTGTCAATTTGTGAGTATAAAAAAACTAGTTTCTAGCCTTATGATGGCTTTAGTATTGGTTAACGTCATTCCTACAACAGGTTTTGCAGCGACATTAAATGAGATTGAATCGCAACAAACTATAAAAGAAAAAGAAATGGCAGAAATCGATAGCGAAATCAATAAAGCATTAACAAAGGTAAATGAAAAAAATAGTGAGCTAGAAGGATTAACTACTCAAATTGATGTTTTAAAAGAAACAGTCCAAGCAACCGGTGAAACGGTCAATGAACAAGAAGAAGTTGTCGAAGAACGTTTGGATCAAGCTAAAGAACGTATCTTATCAATGCAAACAACCGAAATCAACCAGAACGTAGTAGTATCATTATTTGAATCTGAAAGTGTTACAGATTTATTTAATCGTGCCTATGTTCTCGTTACCTTACAATCAGCTGGAAATGATCAATTAGAATTAGCTGAAGATGAGCAAGAAGAGTTAGCAGCATTAAAAATTGAACTTGAAGATAATTTAACTTTATTAGAAAGTCAAACAAATGAAGCTAAAGAACAAAAAGTTGAATTGGATACGCAAGTTGCAAGTCTTCAAGAAACAATGGACAACAACCAAGAAATTTTAAATGAATTAGATAAACAACGTACTACTGAAGAAACAAGAATTGCTGAAGAAGAAGTTAAAGCAAAAGAAGAAAAAATAGAGGCTGAAACAGCTGGAAAAGAAGAAAAAGTATCTGCTGCAGCAATTGAAACAAAAATTGAGAAAGAAACTGCAACAGTAACGAAGACAGCAAAAGCTTCTTCAAATGATCAAGCAGAAAGTAAAAAACAAGAAGCAACAGTGGAAACTAAAACAACTGAAACAACTAAAGCTGCTGAAAGTACTAAAACAGCTTCAAAAGGAAAATCAATCGTTGTATCTGCAACCGGTTATTCAACAAAACAAGCTAATTTGAGTACTCATACAGCTACTGGGATCAATTTAGAAAGCAATCCAATGGTTATTGCGGTAGATCCACGTGTGATTCCTTTAGGTTCTATAGTTGAAATACCGGGATATGGCACGTTCATAGCTGGTGATACTGGTGGGGCAATTAAAGGCAACAAAATCGATATCCATTTTTCTACTGTTCAACAAGCTAATAATTTTGGTAGAAAAACGATTACGGTCAATATTTTAAATTAAGAGTTCTTTTAGAAAAGGTGAGTCAAATGGCAGATCAAGTAGAGATAGAATTTTATTTAGATAGTGATGAAGTAACTTTTTTAGAATCATGGGAAGATAAGTACGGTGAACTCAATGAAGAACAATTAGAAAAGTTGTACCAAGAAATTGCACAAGATATTGAATCAAAATATCAGTCTGGTGAACATCAACTTGGAAAATCGTTCTCATATAAAGAGGTTAAAGTAGGTTACTCAGATTACAGTACATTTAATAATTGGTTTTTATTTAGTGCTGCTAAAAGATAATAAAAAGGTTGGAAGCAACGACAGAGGAATATTTCTGTCGTTGTTTTACTGTTTAGTGGTAAACTAGTTAAATAAAAATAATACCCAATAATAAAAAAATGAATTACTATAAGGAGAATCATGAACATGGTTAGTACAAATATTAATAATAAACTGACGTTACTTCCTGATTTTCCAGGATGCTACTTAATGAAAAACAAAGAAAATGAAATTATTTATATCGGAAAAGCTAAAAATTTGAAAAAAAGAGTCCGTTCTTATTTTAGAGGAACACATGAAGGAAAAACCCAACTGCTGGTTGATGAGATCGCAGATTTTGAAACTATTATCACCTCAACAGATAAAGAATGTTTATTGCTCGAAATTACATTGATCAAAAAACACTTGCCGAAATACAATATTAAATTAAAACAAGGAACAAGTTACCCGTATTTAAAAATTACAAATGAAAAAGATCCACAACTGATTATTACATCTGAAGTGAAAAGGGATGGGGGTCATTATTTTGGCCCTTATCCAAATGTATATGCAGCGAGTGAAACACAACAATTCATTCAAAAAGTATATCCATTGAGGAAATGCAACGGATATCAAAAGAGAGCGTGTTTGTACTATCAACTCGGACAATGCATTGGCCCTTGTGATCATGAGATACCTAAAGCAGAATACGATGCTCAAATCGATAAAATAAGGCGTTTCTTGAATGGCGATGTAAAGGAAATCAAAAAAGCGTTGAAAAGTAAAATGATACAAGCAGCTGATGAAATGGCTTTTGAACGAGCAGCAGAATACCGTAATCAAATTCAATATATCGAAACGACCGTAGAAAGACAAAACATCATCACCAATGATTTTACGACGAGAGATGTTTTCAGTTATTATATGGACAAAGGTTGGATCTCGATTCAAGTATTCTTTATTCGACAGGCTACGTTGATCAAGCGAGAAGCTACTATCTTTCCTTGTTATGATACACCGCAGGAAGAATTAGCGTCTTACATCGTTCAATTTTATCAAGAAGAGAACCATTTGTTACCGAGGGAAGTGTTGGTTCCAAGTGGCCTAGACACCAAAACCTTATCCGAAGTATTAGAAATACCAGTCAAGGTTCCGTTACAAGGACGTAAAAAAGATATGTTGGATCTCGCAACTAAAAATAGTGAAATTTCGTTGAATGAAAAATTCCAGCTCATTGAAATGGATGATCGTAAAACGATTGGCGCAATCAAAGAGCTGTCAGAAGCATTGCACTTGCCTCTGGTCAGTCGCATCGAAGCATTTGATCATTCTAATATTCAAGGAACGAATCCGGTTTCAGCGATGGTATCTTTTCTGGATGGACGACCAGATAAAAGTAATTACCGAAAATATAAAATAAAAAATGTTTCTGGAAGTAATGAATTGGCTACAACTGAAGAAGTTATTCGAAGACGCTATGAGCGACTTTTAAAAGAAGGTAAGCCGTTACCAGATTTGATTTTAATGGATGGTGGGAAAATCCAAGTTAATGGGGCCATCAATATCCTTGAAAATGAACTTGGATTATCAATTCCTGTAGCCGGTATGGTAAAAGACGATAAACATAGAACTTCTTCCCTAATTTTTGGAGAAGACCTTCAAAAAGTGACCCTTAAAACAACTAGTCAAGCTTTTTACCTTATTCAACGGATCCAAGATGAGGTCCACCGTTTTGCGATTACATTTCACCGTCAATTACGTGGGAAAAATAGCTTATCTTCTAAGTTGGATCGTATTGAAGGAGTTGGACCAAAGACAAGGACAAAAATATTAAAGCATTTTAAATCAATGAAAAAAGTAAAAGAAGCAAGTGTTGAAGAAATAAAAGAACTTGGTATCCCCCTAAAAACAGCTGAAAAAATTAAAGAAGCTCTTGAATAGAGAATTGAAAAAGCCGAGACAAAGGAAAAATCCTTTGTCTCGGCTTTTAATGTTGAAACAAATTAAAAAAGCTTAGTATTAGGGTCAGCTAAAATAGTTACTTTATTATTGATTTATCTACCACCGTTTTTTAAAATTAAACTATTTTTTGTGGTCTAATACAGCTAACAGTCTTAAAAAATGGGCTGATCATCATCATTTAGAATTAGGACATTGTCATTTATAAGACCGCTATCACTGCTTAGAACCAGAGCATTTTTAGATTGATTATAATCTAGCTTCATCTTTTCGTCTAAGAAAGAGAGACTCCAGCCTTGAATAGGTAAGTCACCTAATGATGTTGGCAATGTTGAATCAAGTTCAGGATCGTTTTGCTGTGTGATTTTTAATAAAAAGATACCATTATTTCCACATGTACAGCCAATTCTAGATTCATAATAGAGCACTAGCTGACCCAGATGGTGAGAGCAAGCATGCTTGATTTTTTGTTGAGCACGTTCAGTAATGTCCAAAAACATGTAAACGACCTCCTTTTACTTCTTTAAATTTATGATAGCCCGAACAAATAGACTTGTCCAGTAAAACCATATAAAAGCGGTAATAAACCAGTTGCAATTTTATAAGTAAAGAGGTATATTATTCATCGTGGACATTCGAAGTCCACATTAGAAGTGCGGATGTATAGTTTACAAACAAGAAAGAAGGAAAATAATGAAGTTAACAAAAGGTTTAGAACAAGCAATCTGTATCTTAGCCATGCTTTCTACTCAAGATAAGCGGATTCCGCTCACTTCGCATGCACTAAATGATCGCTTAAAGGGAACGTCTCATTCTTATATTCGAAAGATCATTCGAAAACTAGTAGTGGGCGGATTAGCAACATCGATTCCAGGAAGTAACGGCGGTTTTACATTAGCAAAAAGACCAGAAAAAATTAATTTATTAGAAATTGTTGAAGCACTTGAAGGAAAAATCATTACTTATCCGAATTCTGGGATGATCAACCAAGTTTTCTCAGATATCAGTAAAAAAGCTATCAACGGTGAAAAAATATTAATGAAAACCTTTGAAGAAGCGGATAAGCATTATACAGAGTTCCTCAAACAGCAAACCGTAGACCAGCTTATCTGGTCTACGATAGGAAATAGTGAATTACCGGTTATGGATTGGAATAAGAGATAAGGATCAATTGAAAGGAATGTATGTAGTAATGGAAATGTTAAAAAAAGAATGGAAGGAATTAGTCTCTAATAAAATGATGCTGATTTCTTGTATCGTTATGTTATTTATACCTATTATGTATGCTGGATTCTTCTTGAAATCAAACTGGGATCCTTATGGGAGTACAGACGAATTATCTGTGGCGGTAGTTAATTTAGATCATGCTGTCGACTACCAAGGTACACAACTTGATATAGGAACTGATGTTGTTAAAAAGCTCAAGGGAAATGAGACATTAAATTGGCATTTTGTGTCTCAAGAAGAAGCAGAAAAGGGTTTGGAAAACCGTGAGTATTATATGGTAATGACACTACCGTCTGATTTTTCAACAAATGCTGCGACCTTGATGGAGACAGATCCAAAAAAGATGATGATCGACTATGAAACAAACGGGTCTTTAAATTACATTGGAGAGGTCATCAGCAATTCTGCGGCAAAAGAAGTCAAATCAGAGGTATCTGCTAATGTAACAAAAGCTTATACTGAAGCAATTTTTGAACAAATAAGCACTATCGGAGCAGGTTTTTCAGAGGCGGCAGATGGGGCTTGGAAAATCAACGAAGGAACTGGAGAATTAGCTGATGGAAGCCAAAAATTAACAAAGAATCTAGAAAAGTTAGCTTCAAGCACGTTGACATTTAAAGAAGGGACACAAACGCTTGAAGTTGGAGTAAGAAAGTACACAGATGGAGTGGCACAGGTAAACAATGGAGCAGAACAACTAAATAATGGAATCAATCAACTATCTTCAAATGTAGGGCCATTAGAAAATGGTGGATTGCTTTTAGAAAATGGTTCAACAGAACTAACAAGCGGACTAAAGACTTATACTGCAGGCGTTTCACAGCTTGCTGATGGAACAAAAGTATTGAATGAAAATTCTTTAGCCCTACAAAATGGTACTGTTGAAGTTAGCAATGGTATTGATCAAGTTAAATTAGGCAGTGATCAATTGTTGACCGGTTTGAATCAACTTTCCTCAGAATTAGATCAAAGTTTATCAACTGAAAATGCTGAACAGTTGGAATTTTTAATGGGAAACTTGTCTTCGATGAACGAAGGAATTCAAAAATTAGATGTTCTTCTCAATGAACAAACGGGTGGTGCCGACTTTAGTGGTATCCAAACGAATTTACAACAATCTGGAGCAAGTTTAACCGAAGTTGCTCAAGATACCGGAAAAACGGGGGAGAGTTTAACTAAAGTAACAGCTGCAGTTGATACACTTGAGAAAACCGTCCAATCAGGTAATGAAGCGACCATTTCAGCATTATCTGGTACAACGGTATTCAACAATCTATCTTCTGAACAGCAAAATGAATTGTTGAACGCGGTAGAAACAACAACAACTAACCTAAAAGATAGTGAATTAAATGAATTGACTACAATTAAAGAGCAAATCGATAATACAAGTCAAAATATAACCCAAACGGTATCTGATGCTACTGAAGCCGGTACTTCATTAACTAATTTGCAGACAGAATTGGTAGCCATTAGCGGATTTACTGATCAGTTAACTGAACTTAAAGTGCAAGTAGATACGTTAGCTCAAAGTTCTAACAAACTATTGCCAGCAACGAATCAAGCAATGAGTGAGTTGATTGCAGGTTTAACAGGCATTCAATCAGTTTTAGAGCGACAAGGAACTAACCAAAATAAAGGGATCATTCAAGGGATGACTGAATTGAATCAAGGTTTAGCCAGTATCCAAAGTGGTTTGTCAGGAGAGAATGGTCTAGTAGATGGAGTAACAAACTACACAAATGGAGTGAATTCATTACAATCTGGAACAGATGAATTGAACGCAAATTCAACAGCATTGAATACAGGTTCTGAACAACTAAGCAATGGTATAGGACAATTAACCGCTCAAATGCCAAATCTTGTTGCAGGGATCGATCAATTGAATAGTGGTTCAAATCAGTTAGTCCAAGGAACATCTCTTCTGAACGAGAATTCAGCTAGTCTGAATAATGGTGTAACAAAATTAGCAGAGGGGTCCTTACAACTTAATGAAGGTTCACAAGCATTGAGTGGTGGATCGCAAACATTAGAAAACGGAATTAAAACATTAAAAGATGGAACCAGTCAACTAACGACTAGTTTATTAGAGGGTTCTAAAGATGTTAATGAAGTAGATGCAACGGATAAAACAACGGATATGTTTGCAAGTCCGATCGATTTAAAACAAGAAAAATATAGTGAAGTCGCAAACTACGGTGTAGCATTAGCTCCGTACATTATGTCGATGGCACTGTATATCGGAGCATTGGTCTTCACGACGATCTACCCTGTCCGCAAAAAAGCACTTCAAGGGCAATCAAGCTTAGCTTGGTGGCACAGTAAAAATTCAGTTGCCATGCTTGTTGCAATTTTGATGGCTGTTATTGAATGTGGGATTTTGTTAATGCTCGGTTTAGAAGTACTATTTGTCGGGAAGTTCTTTTTATTGGCGATACTTACTTCACTAGCATTCATGTCTATTGTATTAACGTTAGTAGTTGCATTTGATAATGTCGGCCGCTTTTTAGCAATGGTATTACTTGTTTTGCAATTAGGCGGTTCTGGTGGAACGTTCCCTATGCCATTGACGAATGATTTCTTTCAAGTTATCCACTTACTGTTGCCCATGACCTACTCAGTTTATGGGTTTAGACAAGCCATTAGTAGTGGTTTAGGAAATGATGTTTATTGGAAAGCAAATGTTGTTATGATCAGTATAATACTAGTTTTCAACGGCTTACTTATACTGACGATGTTTATTCTAGAAAGAAAGAGCGTAAGGAATAATGAATATGAAACAGAGGAAATAAAAGAACTAGCTGAAGTATAGGCTAAATAAAATAGTTAAAATAAAAAAGATTCCCCACTACGATTTTGTGTAGTGGAGAATCTTTTTTTTAGACTAAAACTTTTTCTAAAAAGTTTTTAGTCCGTTCGTGTTGTGGATGGTTAAAGATTTGTTCAGGTTTTCCTTCTTCAACGATGTAGCCGCCATCCATAAAAATAACCCGGTCTGCTACTTCTTTAGCGAAGCCCATCTCATGAGTCACGACTAGCATAGTCATGCCTTGATCAGCTAATTTTTGCATCACTTCAAGTACGTCTCCAACCATTTCAGGATCAAGGGCACTAGTTGGTTCGTCAAACAGCATAATGTCTGGCTTCATTGCTAAGGCACGTGCAATGGCAACACGCTGTTTTTGACCACCAGACAAAGATTTAGGGTAGTCATTGGCTTTCTCAGAAAGGCCGACTGTTTCTAATAATTCCAAAGCATGTTTTTTTATGGCTTCTTTGGAATCTTTTTTGAGTTCTTTGGGTGCCAATGTAATATTTTCTAAAACGGTTAAATGAGGGAATAAGTTGAATTGTTGGAAAACCATCCCAACATCTTCCCGCACTTTATTGATGTCTTGTTTTGGATCGGTAAGATCGAAGTCATCGATGATCACTTTTCCGCCTGTAATTTCTTCTAAAGCATTCAGACAGCGAAGGAAAGTACTTTTTCCAGAACCTGAAGGACCAATGATACAAACTACTTCTCCTTCTTGAACTTCAATATTAAGGTCTTTTAAAACTTCTAATTTCCCAAAACTTTTCTTTAAATGTTCAACTTTTAGTTTAGTCATTTGATAATCTCCTTTCAAGATAATTTGAAAATTTCGTGAGAATTGTGATGATGATGATGTACATCAATCCAATAATCAACCACATATTTCCAGAAGAGTAGGTACGGGCAATGATAATTTTTCCGGTCTGAGTCAATTCAACGATACCGATAACTGATAGAATTGAGGTATCTTTAAGTGTGATAACAAATTGATTGATGAAAGATGGAATCATTATTTTAACGGCTTGCGGCAGAACAACTTTACGCATAGACGTATTGTAAGTAAGGCCTAAACTTCTCGAAGCTTCCAACTGGCCGGTATCTACTGCTTGAATACCACCACGAACCAATTCAGCGATATAAGCTGTTGTATTTAAACTTAGCGTGATCACACCAGCAATATAAGCCGGTATTTGAATATTTAAGAATTGTGGGATAGAGAAGTATATGAAAAAGGCTAGAACGATCAAAGGAATACCACGTAAAACATCTACGTAAATCATAGCTATCCAATTTAATGCTTTGTTTGGTGAAGCGCTAAATAAACCAAAAATAACACCTAAAATTGTGGCAATGACAAAAGCTGTAATAGTCAATAAAAGCGTTCTGCCGACCCCTTTTAGTAGTTCTCCACTATTTTGTTGGATCAGGCCGAAGAAACCAAGATTAGAGGTTTCCTCTTGAGCGGTCTCTCCAAGGTAACTATCAAGGATTTCATCGTAAGTGCCATTTGCACGGATATTGATCAATCCGTTATTAAACATTTCTAATAATTCAGTATTTTGGCCTTTATTTACTGCAAATCCATAGTTATCACCTGGTTCAGGATCTGTAGGTATTTTTAATTTTAATCCTGATTGAATAGCGTAAGCCATTACAGGATAATCTTCAAAAGCAGCATCTGAGTTTCCTGTTTGGACATCTTCATACATATTCGCAGAATCCTCGAATGTATTTACTTTAAAGCCATATTCCTCTTGAATAGACTTAGCAAAATCAGCACCAGTCGTTCCAACTTTGATAGCCACTGTTTTACCCTCTAGATCTTCATAAGAAGCAATCTCATCGTTATCTGCTGAGACAGCCATAACCACGCCACTCTCGAAGTAAGGATCAGAAAAATCAAATGATTCTTGACGTTCTGGAGTAATACTCATTCCGGCAATCATGCCATCCACTTGGTTAGTCTCCAGAGCTTGTAGTGCAGCACTAAAACCCAAAGGTCGCAATTCATAATTAAAGCCTTGATCTATAGCAATAGCATCTAGTAGATCAACATCTATTCCTTTATATTCACCATCAGCATCTTTGTATTCAAAGGGAGCAAAAGTAATATCCGTTCCAATGATATAAGTTTTGGTTTTTTCCTGTGCGGAAGCTGTAATAGGTAGTAAGATAGTGAAAATCACTGTAAGTAAAAAAGCTGTCATAAGTGTAAAAAGTGATCGTTTTCGTAAATTCATAAAAACCCTCCTCGTATAAGATATAATTCTAATTTAAGTTTAAACCAATTGCAACAATAATGTAATCTATTAATGTGATATAATCTGACATGGTCCTGTTTTGTTTGTTTTTATTCAACAGGTTGATTGGCCATCTTTTGTTCGTTATGATAATAATGTAAAATGAAATCTAATTAAGCGGGTGATAAAATGATACGAAGAGCAGAAATTTCAGATATAGATCAGCTAGTGGAGTGGATTTGGATCATACTAGAAGATATGGAACTAGCATTATTGCAAGAAGCAGACATGAGTACGTTAAAAAAAATGATGAAACAAGCAATGGAAGATAAAAATTATCGCTATAGTTATCATCGTGCCCTTATCAGCATGCGTGAAGGGGAGAGAGCAGGAGTTTGTTTTGGCTATAAAGGTGAGTTGGAACCTATGATCGATGAGGCTTTAAATGAGAAACTAGCATTACTGGGGATAACGGAACCACTATTTGAGGATCCTGAAACGGTCTCAGGGGAGTGGTACTTAGATTCATTGGTGACAGACATAAAATTTAGAGGTCAAGGCGTAGCAACCGAATTGTTAAAAGCGTTACCGGCTATCGCTAGATCGGAGAATGAAGAAGTTATCGGTCTTAATTGTGATCAGCTGAATCAAAAAGCACAACAACTATATCTTAGCATAGGCTTTGAAAAAGTATGGGAGTGTAAGTTAGGCGAACATTTATATGACCACATGCAATGGAAGATAAATTGAAAAAGCATTGATCGATTGGATTAAAATCAGATCAATGCTTTACGTATCGAATAAATAGGCTGAATTACACGGATTACTCTTTTTCTTGCGGTGTCTGGTAAGCGTGTCAAAGTGAGGTTATCTACAATCAAAGCAAGGCAGAGACATATCGGAGCATTTTGAGCTTCTGGTATAAGCAGTGTATAGTAATCTCCAAATGAAGTATAAGCTTTGGTCATCTGCATTATCAGTTGACCTTTACAGCGTACAGTGTAGTCATGATTGTAAAAATCGCCAGTTACCATCCAATCTAGCGGTGTAACTTTAAAATAAACATTTCTTAAGTTACGGTGCTTAGTGATCGAACCAGCTTTTTTACCTTGGATATAGATATCAAATTTAGGAAATAAGGATAACACAGTTTGTTTGACTTCTACAAGCAAGGTCCCATCTATGCTATATAAAGACAGTTTATCACCAACTCTGCCCCATTTACCTGAAATAAGGTAGATATCTTTGCCTTGTTCATTTTTCACGAGTATTTTCTCGTGGCTTGAAACATATTCTTGTTTCATATAAAGAAGTACCATAATAAACGCCCCTCTAAAGGTAATTTAAGCGGATACATATTTTCTCTAATTATACCAAAAATTGATACAAAACGAAATATAAAGTTATGTAAAGAAGAGCCCACCTTAAAATTAAGATGGGCTTTTCCTTACATAGCTGATTTAATAGCTTGACCTAATTCGTGCAGAGCTTTTACTACGTCATCAAGTTTTGTTTCCATACGCTGAAGCAGAAATAATGCGATAAAGATGGGGAAACCAACATTACCAATAATCTCAGTTACGGTAGAAAGCCACTGTGTACTTGCATCCATGTTATACTCTCCCTTCATTTAGTAGATAGATCAACTAGATCGTTAACCTACTAATAACAACGAAAAAGAGCGGAGAACTGTTACCCAGAGATTAGTTGAGGGATTAATTTTTTTGTTCAGTACTTTTTATAACTTCAGGAGCCTTAGCTGAAGCTAAATTATCATCTAATGCAAGTTTGATTGCGTGTGCTACGCCATGGTTATTGTTGCTAGTCGTGCGATATTTAGCATATGTTTTGACTTCTTCCTCAGCATTTTCCATGGCAAAACTATACCCTGCTACTTTTAACATAGATACATCATTGAAATTATCCCCTAGTGTCATGATGTTTTCAAGTGGGATATTTAATTTTTTTGCAGCTTCTTCAAGAGCGATTCCTTTTTGTGCATTAATGTTATTGATTTCAATGTTGTTAACAAAGGAAGCTGTAATAGCAAGATTCCCTGATTTTTCAAGCTCCTCTGAAAGTGGTCCCAGTACTTTTCGTCCATCATCGCTGAACGTAATGATTTTTAAAATCTCAATAGATTCATCGTGTACAAGTTGTTCATAATCCTCAACATAATTGATATTCATGATTTCCAAACGGGCTGCTGCTAAAACAACGGCCATTTTATAAGTAGTGTCTGGATTTGTTTCATACAATAAAGAAGCAACGGACTCGATACGTTTAGCTTTATTATCTGAGTAAATCCCATCTGACGTTGTCATCTCACAATAAAGGCCTCTCTTCTTTATTTCAGATACGATTTCGTGTACCGTCTTTTTACCAATTCCAATATTTTGAATGACATGGCCCTCTTCGTTATAAACTTGAGCTCCATTAAGAGTGATAAATGAACAGTTAATGTCAACTTCTTCAAGTAATGGTTTTGCTTCTGTAAACCCGCGACCTGTAGCTACCATGAAGTGAATTCCTTGTTTCATAGCTTCTTTAATGGCTGCGGCATTTATTTCAGAAACCTTCATCTTTTCATTTAATAATGTTCCATCCATATCGGATACAATAAGCTCTATCATTTTTGGTTCCTCCCAAAATTTGTTTGTATTACTAATTTTACCATTAATAGTAATAAAATAAACGCATATCGCCTTTTTTGTCATGATTTGTCAAAAAGAAGGGATCATTTAAGAACAAAAGGAAAAATCAAATGACTATCATTACTTGTAGGAAATTTGGAATTCTTGTAGGATAGGGGTAAAGTCTGCTAAAGACAAGGAGGAAGTTATAGTGAACTTACCTGTAGAAAATGATTGGCTACAAATCTTGCAAGAACAAACGCTTACGTCCTCTTATAAGTCATTGGAAAAATTCCTTGCGCATGAGTACAAAGAAACGGTTATCTATCCAGAAGTACAACATATTTGGCAAGCTTTTGAATGGACCCCATATAATGAAGTGAAAGTAGTGATCTTAGGACAAGATCCTTATCATGGACCCCATCAAGCCCATGGATTGAGTTTTTCGGTTTTACCCGATGTGAAAATTCCTCCGTCACTAGCTAATATATATAAAGAATTAGAAAGTGATCTAGGGATCCCTCCTGCAAATCATGGTTATCTAGAAGCTTGGGCTAAACAAGGTGTATTGTTGTTAAATACTGTTTTGACCGTTCAAAAAGGACAAGCTCATTCACACAAAGGGAAGGGTTGGGAAGAACTGACCAATGCTATTATTAAAAAATTGAGTGATCGAGACCAACCGATGGTATTTATTTTATGGGGGACCCCTTCGATAAAGAAAAGAGCATTGATCGATGAAACAAAACATGTTGTGCTGACTTCTGTCCACCCAAGCCCTTTATCAGCTTACCGTGGTTTTTTCGGATCAAAACCATTTTCTAAGGCAAATGAGGCGTTGATCAAATTTGGAGAACAACCGATAAATTGGCAGCTTCCTAAATACATTCAATAAGTAATACTAATAGGCTAAGACCCCCAAAAGACTGTCATTTCTAAGCAAATAATAGTATGATAGAAAAGTATATAAAAACAAAATTTGTGGAGGTAGTTAGCTTGGAACTAATAGAAACTTTATCAGAAAAAATACAAGGGAAAAAAATACGAATCGTATTCCCAGAAGGATCAGAACATCGTATTATTGGTGCCGTAGTTCGTTTAGCCGCTGAAGATTTGATTCAACCAGTATTGATTGGAAATCCGGAAGTCGTTAAAGAAGCTGCAAAAGTTCGTGGTTTTGATGTAGAAAAAATTGAAATTATTGATCCCGCTAATTATGATAAATTAGATGAGATGGTTGCTTCTTTTGTAGAACGTCGCAAAGGGAAAGTCACAGAAGAAAAAGCAATTGAATTACTAAAAGATGAAAATTACTTCGGTACTATGTTAACTTATATGGGATTAGTTGATGGTTTAGTAAGTGGAGCGATCCACTCAACAGGAGAAACAGTTCGTCCTGCATTGCAAATCATTAAAACAAAACCAGGTATTAGCCGTACAAGTGGGGCATTCATCATGATGCGTGGTCGTGGACAAGAAAGATACTTATTCTCAGATTGCGCGATCAATGTAAATCCAAATGCTCAAGAATTAGCTGAAATAGCTGTAGAAAGTGCTAAAACAGCAGAAATGTTTGGCATTGAACCAAAAGTTGCTATGTTAAGCTTTTCAACTAGAGGATCAGCGGTCGCTGAAGAAGCTACTAAAGTGGCAGAAGCAACTGAAATCGCTCGAAAATTAGCTCCTCAATACGAAATTGATGGCGAAATGCAATTTGATGCTGCTTACGTATCCTCTGTTGCTGAACAAAAAGCACCAGATTCAAAAGTTGCTGGACAAGCAACTGTCTTTGTTTTCCCTGAATTACAATCAGGAAATATTGGCTACAAAATTGCGCAACGTTTTGGTAATTTTGAAGCTATTGGACCAATTTTACAAGGATTAAACAAACCAATTTCTGATTTATCACGTGGATGTAATGAAGAAGACGTTTATAAATTGACGATCATTACAGCTAATCAAACATTAATGGACTAAAATTATCCGAAAAATTGGCTGGGATATAACTGGCTTATAATAAGAAAAAGAATCTTTTTATCAGGAAACTGATGAAAAGATTCTTTTTTTGTTCTATTGCTTAAAAAAAGTATTGGTGTGTTAAAAGAAATTTCTTCTGGAATAACGTGTTTGCTTGTGGAGAGCCAAGGAAGCGCCTGAATCCTAAAAGAAAGTTGTCATGTTTGTTGCTGTTTTAGCAGCTTGCAAACATGATACACTTGGGCGTTATCTGCCCACAGTGCTTCATTTTAGGCTACAAGCAACCCTATTCCGCCTGAAATTTCAGGTAAGTGATCAAACTGATTTATTGATAGTAAAAATTATAAATTCTATGAATCTGGATCATAGATAGTGGAGTACGTTTATGTACGTAGATTTTTTAATAAAAGTTGTCAAATGCAGGTTCATTTCCCACCGATGATGCATCTTTTAGAGGTATTTTTAGGATCAATTGTTGGATAGGTTATGAGGTTTGGATTTATATCCTATTCTTCTTTTTTTTTGGATAAAGATAGAATAGTTGCTCAATTGAATACGTTCTTACTATAATAGATGAATAGGAGGGGATTTAATGAAAATCGGAATTATCGGAGCAACGGGTAAAGCAGGTTCAAAAATTTCAGCAGAGGCATTGATTAGAGGTCATGAAGTTATTCCTTTGGTTCGAAATGCTTCCAAATTACCAGACAATAGAGATAGCTATTATATTGAAAAAGATTTATATGAACTAACATATGAGGATATAAAAAATTTAGATGTAGTAGTGGATGCATTTAATGCTCCAGTCGGAAGAGAAGAATTACATCAAACAAGTTTGTCCTATATTGTGTCGTTAATACAAGGTCATGAAACACCACGTTTAATTGTTGTTGGTGGAGCAGGAAGCTTGTACGTAGATGATGCGATGACAACGCATTTGATGGATACGCCAGACTTTCCTGAAGAAGCTAAACCGGCAGCTTTCAATATGGGGAAAGCGTTTAATCAATTAAAATTAACCGAAGATGTCAACTGGACTTATCTAAGTCCATCAGCTTTCTTTGATCCTAAAGGTCCAAGAACTGGAAAGTATCAACTAGGTAAAGATCGATTGTTAACTACCAGCAAGGGAGAAAGCGAAATAAGTTATGCTGATTTTGCTCTTGCGTTAGTTGATGAAATTGAAAACCAACAATTTATTAATCAACGAATAACGGTATGTAGTGAATAGGTTATTTAGAGTAGTAAAATCATGAGGTTGATACAAATGCTTCATATTCACTAAAAATAATTATTCTAGGGTGCGCTCTAGAATAACAGGCTCGATTCCCTCTAGCGGATTCGGGCCTAATCGTTTTTGTCGTACTTCATCGATTTTTCTTTGGCTATTTTCAAATACTTGAATTACAATAAAACATAAATGAGTAGAGGAGAATAACATGAATCCCATTAAAGCAAAAAATGAAGAACAAACAAAAACAGTAGCTGCCAAGCTGGCAGAACTACTTGAACCTGGAGATCTTATTCTTTTGGAAGGGGATCTTGGAGCTGGGAAAACGACTTTCACAAAAGGCTTAGCAGAAGGACTTAGAATTAGTAAAGTTGTTAAAAGTCCAACCTATACGATCATTAGAGAATATCTAGAAGGAAGATTGCCTTTGTATCATATGGATGTGTACCGGCTAGAAGAGACTGGAGCAATGGATCTAGGCCTAGAAGAATATTTTGAAGGGGATGGAGTATCGATCGTCGAGTGGGCAACCTTTATTCCGGAAGACTTACCCCAAGAGTATTTACAAATCAAGCTTGTCCCTGTTGGAGAAGCCCTAATGGAACGAGAGTTGACTTTTTATCCGGTTGGAAAAAGGTATGAAGAATTGATGCTAAAATTTGAAGCTAAGCTTGGTGAAAATAAATGATAGGTACGATAAAAATACGAGAAGCTATTCCGAGTGATGCTAAAAAACTATTGAACCATTTACAAAAAATTGCTCTTGAAACAGGGTACATGACAATGGGATCTGAGGGACCAGGCCAAACAATCGAGGCCAAACAAAAAGAAATCAAACTAATTCTAGAATCCGATGTGACTGTTTTGCTAGTAGCCTTAGATAAGGAAGAAATTATTGGAATCGCTGAAGTTCATGGAAATAAAAGTCCAAAACTAAAACACATTGGGGATATCAGCATTTCGATCGCAAAGGACTATTGGGGAATAGGATTAGGCACAATGATGATGGAACAATTGATTGAATGGGCAAATAGTCCGTCAAGTCATTTGAAAAGAGTCGAGTTGACTGTTCAAGCTCGCAATGAACGAGCGCGCCACCTATACGAAAAAATGGGTTTTAAACTGGAAGCCATCATGCCTAGAGGAGTCAAAGACGAAGATGACTATTTAGATGTTTGCTTGATGAGCATGATGATTGGCGAAATTTAAAACATATTAAGATTAGTCCAATCACTTATTTGAAATTTATAGCGGAATAGAGTTGCTTGTAGCCATGTAAAGTATTCAATGCGAATTAAAGAGCGTTATCGCTTCAGCGACTACGCTCTGTTTGAGGCTTGAAAGTCAGGAAGACCAAAGGCTTCAAGGCGGTACCATGGCTCTCCACAAGCAAACCCGTTATTCCAGAAGAAATTTCTTTTAACCACCAACACCTTTTTTAGTCAATCGATATATATATAACAAAAAAAAGGCCGTGCACCAGTTTGCTGATGAACAGTCTCCTTTTCTCATTCTTTAATTACACATATTTAACTAATTTCTTTAGGGTGTCAGTTCCAAAATGCTCTTCTAGATAAAGCAGAATAGCTGCACAGGCATTGCTGTCTTCTAGTGCATTGTGGTGATTTTCTAAACCAATGCCTAAGTGATCACAGACCGTATTTAATTTATGATTAGGAATTTCAGTGATTAATTTTCGGCTGCTTTGAACGGTACAAAGTGTTTGGAAATGTGGCTGTTGTAACTGGTAATAATCAAGACAACCTTGTAAAACCCCGCGATCAAATGGGAGATTGTGAGCGACAATCAATTTTTTTTCAGTGAAGAAAGGCATTATTTTTTCCCAAACATCTGGAAAAGAGGGAGCATTTTGAACATCTTTTTCGGTAATGCCATGGACTTGTACATTGCGCCAAAAAAATTCAGTTTCTGGTTTAATAAGAGAATAATAATGATCAACGATCTGGCTTTTTCGAACAACGGTCAGTGCAACTGAACAGGCACTATGACGTTGATGGTTAGCCGTTTCAAAATCTAATGCGACAAAATTCATATTTCCCCTCCTCGAACAAGCATTCGCTTAATAGTATAAACGATTTAAGTAGAAGTTACTAGTAAAATTTTTCAATAAAAAAAGCTATCGTCAGCTGATAATTCAGCAAACGATAGCTTTTATTTTTTAGTAAGTCAGCTTATTTTAAACTTCTTTTTTATGAGGGATAAATTTAGCTAATTCCATTAGGATAACAGCAACTACAGCTAAACCTGCAGCAATTCCCCATTGTTCCCAACCAAATGAAGCCGGAATATTAAAGACCGAACGGACACCTGGAAGAACTGTGATACCATACAAAACAGAACAGAATAGAACTGCGTAAATAGCATAGATATTAGAGAAGAAACCTGCTCCAATAGATGTTTGCGTATTTGAACGTGCTGGGAATGTTTGTAATGTACGAGCTAAGATAAGTGTTGTAAAGGCCATAGCAACACTCATTTGATTTGAATAACCTAATCCAATGTATTGTGAAATGATAACAGCAACACCAATCAGCACACCACGGAAAAGAACGGATCTTAATGTGTCACCTGCAAAGATGCCTTCATTTGGATCTCTAGGGTCACGTTCCATAACGTTTGGCTCACCTTTTTCCATTCCTAGTGCAATTGCAGGGACAGAATCGTTTACCAAGTTGATAAATAGTAATTGTAAAGCCGTAAAAGGATTTACCCAATTCATGAGCAAAGCAGCTATGATCGCGATTATAGCACCAAGGTTACCAGCAAATAGGTAAGCAATTGCTTTCTTGATGTTATCGAACACGTTACGTCCAACTTCAACGGCACTGATGATCGAAACAAAGTTATCGTCAGTCAAAACCATTGCAGCTGCATCTTTAGCAACGTCGGTCCCACTTCCCATTGCAATCCCGATATCTGCTTGTTTCAAGGCTGGAGCATCGTTAACGCCGTCACCTGTCATAGCAGAAATCTTGTCTTTATTTTGCCAAGCACGGACGATTCTGATTTTATTTTCAGGAGAAACACGAGCATAAACAGAAATTTTTTCTAATTTAGCATTTAATTCTTCTTCACTTAGAGCATCTAATTCTTGACCAGTCAAAGCGATATCGTCTGGTTCTGAGATTCCAATATCACGAGCAATTGCACGTGCAGTTGTTTTGTGATCCCCTGTGATCATGACCGTTTTGATTCCCGCTTTTTTAGCTTGCTCCACAGCGCCGTAAACAGCTTCACGAGGTGGATCGATCATTGCCACTAAACCAACTAAAATCAGATCATTCTCATCTTCAAATTCAATAGTGTGTCCTTCTGCAACTGGCTTATATGCGAAAGCCAATACACGTAAAGCACGATCTGAAAAGATTTCATTTTGATCAGATAAAGCTTTTAATCTTTCATCTGTTAAAGGAACAACTTCTCCATCGACCATTATTTTTGAACTGAGACCAAACACGACATCTGGACCACCTTTTGTTAACATCAAGTTTTCGCCATCTATCTCATGAACGGTAGACATCAACTTACGATCTGAGTCAAAAGGCAACTCAGCAGATCTAGGGTAAGTGGAACGCAATTCGTGGTAAGGTTTGTTGACTTTGTTACTGAAAGCAATCATAGCAACCTCAGTAGGGTCACCAAGTTCTTGTCCTTCGGCATTGATATTTGAGTCGTTTGCCAAAACAGCGATCTGCATTAAACGAGCTTCATCTTTTGACCATGTATCAGGCTTGGAATTGAATTCGCCTGTTTGTCCATTTGGTAAAAAGTAATCAACAATCGTCATCTTGTTTTGCGTTAAGGTACCAGTTTTATCAGTACAAATAACGCTTGTTGAACCTAAAGTTTCAACAGCTGGTAGTTTACGAATGATGGCATGTTTTTTAGCCATTTTATTTGTTCCTGTAGAAAGAACGATTGTGACGATGGATTGTAAGGCTTCAGGAATAGCTGCAACTGCAACCGCAACTGCGAACATGAAGGCATTCAATAATTCTGTATTCACATCTGTTGCACCACCAAAGAAAATGCGAGATGCTTGGATAGCGAAAATAAGAATTGAAAGGATAAGAATACCGAAACCTAATTTTTTACTGAAATCATCTAGTTTTCTTTGCAACGGTGTCTGTTTAGTAACTGCACTATTGATCAAGTCGGCAACTTTACCAATTTCAGTGTTATTACCTGTACCTGTGATAATAACTAATCCACGACCATAGGTCACTAAGGTTCCACTATGAACCATATTTGAACGGTCACCAACGGGTACTTCTTTTTCAACAACAGCAATATCTTTATCTGCCGGAACAGATTCACCAGTTAGCATGCCTTCATTGATTTGAAGTGATCCAGCTTCTAATAATCGTCCATCAGCTGGGACATAGTCGCCGGCATCTAAAATCACGATATCTCCTACAACCAGTTCCTTTGCGGGGATCGTGATTTTGATCCCATTTCGAATCACTTTCGATTCGGGAGCCGAAAGACTGGACAAGGCATCAAGAGAGCTTTCAGCTTTCTTTGTTTGGATAACACTGATGACAGAGTTGATCATTAAAACGGCAAAAATAATCAGTGATTCTACTACTGAACCTAAGGCCATTTGAATGACTGCTACGATCAGTAACACGATAACCATTGCATCTTTAAAAGTTGATAAAAATAATTTAAGCACGGAGTCTTTTTCTTTTTGTTTTAATTCATTCAAGCCATCACGTTCTTGGCGTTTTTTGACCTCGGCTTCCTGTAATCCTTCAGGTGAAGTCTGTAATTCTTTTAATATTGTTTTTTGGTCTTTTTGATAATTTTCCAAGTGATACACCCTTTCATAAAAAGATTAGCCGTTTTACTCATAAATAATTATTTGTGAGTAAAATCGGTTGTTAAGAAGAAATAAAAAATAATACATTTGTCAAAAATAGTAGCATATACATGCGCATCAAACAAGTTTTATTGATTGAAAATGATTATCGTAAACCGTTACTAGAATCATTAGCTAAGCTTGTTTTTATTCACTTATTATCCTCCTTTAATTGATAGTTAGTAAAGTTGATAAAAAAAGAGACTTATGCAAAATTGTCCCTTATAGAGAACAATGTGCATAAGTCTCACTATTTAAGACAACACCAGAAGATCATTGCAAATCTACTTGTTGGTGACGTTGCCACAGCTATTGCTGCCAGTTACTCCCTTATGAAAAATTATTGATTTCATCTTCAATATTATATAATGTTGAAGATGATTTTGCAACAAAAATTATTTTTTGTTGCGATGGTATGTCATTAACAAATGATAATGTCTTAATAGTTAACAAATGAAAATGTCCCGTAACTACGTTACTCTAATCTAAAAGGATTGGAGTGATTCAATGGGAGTTCACCTAACAATGTTTGAAGAAAAAAAAAATAAAAAAAAAAAAAAAAAAAAAAAAAAAAA
>NZ_JAGGRF010000045.1:1548-4698 GCF_018612935.1 Carnobacterium sp. ISL-102
TGTTCTTTGAAAACTGGATAAAGTTAAAAATCGTAATTTAAGTAAGAAACCAGAAACACACCGAAATTTTTAAATAATAAGTTTTTTAAGGTTCTCATCGAAAGATGAGTATTAAACATTAACGATTAACCATAGGTTAAGTTAATAAGGGCGCACGGTGAATGCCTTGGCACTAGGAGCCGATGAAGGACGGGACTAACGCCGATATGCTTTGGGGAGCTGTAAGTGAGCTTTGATCCAAAGATTTCCGAATGGGGGAACCCAGCATCTTTGATAGGATGTTACTGCTGACTGAATACATAGGTCAGTAGAGGTAGACGCAGAGAACTGAAACATCTAAGTACCTGCAGGAAGAGAAAGAAAAATCGATTCCCTGAGTAGCGGCGAGCGAAACGGGAATAGCCCAAACCAGAAAGCTTGCTTTCTGGGGTTGTAGGACTGAACATATAGAGTCATAAATGAAGTTGGTAGGAGAAGCGACCTGGAAAGGTCTGCCGAAGAAGGTAAAAGCCCTGTAACCGAAACCAATTTCACTCTGATCAGTATCCTGAGTACGGCGGAACACGAGAAATTCCGTCGGAATCCGGGAGGACCATCTCCCAAGGCTAAATACTCCCTAGTGACCGATAGTGAACCAGTACCGTGAGGGAAAGGTGAAAAGAACCTCGGAAGAGGAGTGAAATAGCCCCTGAAACCGTGTGCCTACAAATAGTTAAAGCCCGTTAATGGGTGATAGCGTGCCTTTTGTAGAATGAACCGGCGAGTTACGATCACATGCGAGGTTAAGTTGATGAGACGGAGCCGTAGCGAAAGCGAGTCTGAATAGGGCGAATGAGTATGTGGTCGTAGACCCGAAACCAAGTGATCTACCCATGTCCAGGTTGAAGGTGCGGTAATACGCACTGGAGGACCGAACCCACGTATGTTGAAAAATGCGGGGATGAGGTGTGGGTAGCGGAGAAATTCCAATCGAACTTGGAGATAGCTGGTTCTCTCCGAAATAGCTTTAGGGCTAGCCTCGGAATTAGAATCATGGAGGTAGAGCAACTGTTTGGACTAGGGGCCCTTCTAGGGTTACCGAATTCAGATAAACTCCGAATGCCATTGATTTATATCCGGGAGTCAGACTGCGAGTGATAAGATCCGTAGTCGAAAGGGAAACAGCCCAGACCACCAGCTAAGGTCCCAAAGTTTATGTTAAGTGGAAAAGGATGTGGAGTTGCTTAGACAACTAGGATGTTGGCTCAGAAGCAGCCATCATTTAAAGAGTGCGTAATAGCTCACTAGTCGAGTGACCCTGCGCCGAAAATTTACCGGGGCTAAACATAACACCGAAGCTGTGGATAGAACCATTGGTTCTATGGTAGGAGAGCGTTCTAAGGGCGTTGAAGCTAGATCGTGAGGACTAGTGGAGCGCTTAGAAGTGAGAATGCCGGTATGAGTAGCGAAAGACGGGTGAGAATCCCGTCCACCGAATGACTAAGGTTTCCTGGGGAAGGCTCGTCCTCCCAGGGTTAGTCGGGACCTAAGTCGAGGCCGAATGGCGTAGACGATGGACAACAGGTTGAGATTCCTGTACCAGTTTGTTTTGTTTGAACAATGGAGGGACACAGTAGGCTAAGGAATACGTGCTGTTGGATATGCACGTCCAAGCAACAAGTTTTGAAGTGAGTCAAATGCTTGCTTCTTTAAGAACAAGTTGTGATGGGGAGGGAAATTAAGTACCGAAGTTCCCGATGTCACACTGTCAAGAAAAGCTTCTAGTTAGAAACAAACTGCCCGTACCGCAAACCGACACAGGTAGTCGAGGAGAGAATCCTAAGGTGTGCGAGAGAACTCTCGTTAAGGAACTCGGCAAAATGACCCCGTAACTTCGGGAGAAGGGGTGCTGACCAATTGGTCAGCCGCAGTGAATAGGCCCAGGCGACTGTTTATCAAAAACACAGGTCTCTGCAAAATCGTAAGATGACGTATAGGGGCTGACGCCTGCCCGGTGCTGGAAGGTTAAGAGGATGGGTTAGCTTTAGGGCGAAGCTCAGAATTGAAGCCCCAGTAAACGGCGGCCGTAACTATAACGGTCCTAAGGTAGCGAAATTCCTTGTCGGGTAAGTTCCGACCCGCACGAAAGGCGTAACGATCTGGGCACTGTCTCAACGAGAGACTCGGTGAAATTATAGTACCTGTGAAGATGCAGGTTACCCGCGACAGGACGGAAAGACCCCATGGAGCTTTACTGCAGTTTGATATTGAGTGTTTGTACAGCTTGTACAGGATAGGTAGGAGCCAATGAAGCCAGGACGCCAGTCTTGGTGGAGGCGTTGGTGGGATACTACCCTTGCTGTATGACCACTCTAACCCACAGCCCTTATCGGGCTGGGAGACAGTGTCTGACGGGCAGTTTGACTGGGGCGGTCGCCTCCTAAAGTGTAACGGAGGCGCCCAAAGGTTCCCTCAGAATGGTTGGAAATCATTCGCAGAGTGTAAAGGCATAAGGGAGCTTGACTGCGAGACCTACAAGTCGAGCAGGGACGAAAGTCGGGCTTAGTGATCCGGTGGTTCCGTATGGAAGGGCCATCGCTCAACGGATAAAAGCTACCCTGGGGATAACAGGCTTATCTCCCCCAAGAGTCCACATCGACGGGGAGGTTTGGCACCTCGATGTCGGCTCATCGCATCCTGGGGCTGTAGTCGGTCCCAAGGGTTGGGCTGTTCGCCCATTAAAGCGGTACGCGAGCTGGGTTCAGAACGTCGTGAGACAGTTCGGTCCCTATCCGTCGCGGGCGTAGGAAATTTGAGAGGAGCTGTCCTTAGTACGAGAGGACCGGGATGGACACACCTCTGGTGTACCAGTTGTTCTGCCAAGGGCATTGCTGGGTAGCTATGTGTGGACGGGATAAACGCTGAAAGCATCTAAGCGTGAAGCCCCCCTCAAGATGAGATTTCCCATCACGTAAGTGAGTAAGACCCCTGAGAGATGATCAGGTTGATAGGTTGGAAGTGGAAGTATAGCGATATATGGAGCGGACCAATACTAATCGGTCGAGGACTTAACCAAAGATTTAAACGGTGATAGACGGTCAATGAACGAAAACGATTTTTAACTTATCCAGTTTTGAGAGAATAATGTTCTCTTGATTGAAATTGTGTGTT
>NZ_JAGGRF010000046.1:0-1731 GCF_018612935.1 Carnobacterium sp. ISL-102
GTCCTATTATCCTGCTAGTTTAGGCGTTCTACTTTTGTACACTCGTCTACTACCGCACGGCTTCGCCGTTTGCTGGCCCATCCGTTTAGAGAAGGTTCCTAAAACAAGGAACCTTCCCCAAACAGAAGGGAATTAACGAAAACTTTTTATGAGTTTCCCCATTGCTGATGAATGAGAAGCATACAACGGCATTGTCCCATCCTTTGCACCAACCGACTGACGTGTCTTCTGATGCAATAGCGACGATAAACGAACCGTTTGTTTCAGCTTGCGTTGTTGTCTCGTACTCCTATTTTGTTGGTGAAGATAGGCGTCACGTAACGTGTGATTTAAGATGCCTTGTTTTACCTTTACCATGGCTTCACAGCCTTCTTCGCTCCAATGCATCCCACGCTTTTTCATCCGAAAAGAAATATGCCGCTGATTCGACTCCATTGCGCCTAAACCTCTTGCGTCCTGCGGAACCTGTTCTACTTTTTCACGCCAATCGAAAATTCGATCCCAATTCCGTAATACGTATGTTCTAAAGGTAGTCAGTTTTTCCACTGCTGGTGTCTCGTCTAGTGTGCTTTCATAAGTATCCAACCAGATGGTTAACTCATTTAAATCATGTGTTTTTAAAGCTTGATTGACCTTCTGTTTAAAGAGGCTAGTCTGTGAACCAAACGCGCGATTTAAGCCTTGGAAGATGTGATAAGAGTCTAACTGATTGACTACAGGATAGTTCGACTGAGAAAAGGCTTCTTGAAATTTGTCTGCGGTATAGCCTTGTCCACCGTCACTATTGGTAATGACTTGAGCTTGTTGTACCGCATAATGACGCGCAGTAAAGGCTTGAACTTCTGCCCAAAAACCAGCCGTTTTTTTAGTCGTCATGATCGCTTTAGGCTCCTTTAAGGAGACTCTCTTTCCATTTTTCTCCCAGCCTTCGTAAAGTAGCGCATGACGAACTTCTAAGCTTTTTCTCTTTTCCGTCCCACGAACAAAAATGCCATCAGCCTCGGCGTAAAAATAGTCCACTTTTTTACCTTCTGGCAACTCGACGGCTTCGTCTAGTTCTACTACCATTTCTTCATCTTCACGTGCTTGTGCTCCTCCAACTCGTTTAAGAAGACTGCCGACTGTTTGGTGACTAATAGTGACTGCCGTCCATTCTTTCAATAATTCAGCGGTGTCCCGGTAGGTACACTTACTAGCTAGTTCTGCTACTTTCACTTCTACGAGTGGACTATGGCGTTGGTAGTTTCGAATGCCTAACCAGTCATCTAGCGGATAATGATTTTGACTCTCTTGATCGACCATTAAGGTACGGCGATAACGAACAGGACCAAAAATAAACTGAACGGTTTTCCAATCGTCTCGTTTCACTTTCCAGCCTTCGCCTTGTTTTTGTTCTTTGATCACTTGATTCATATGTGTGAAGATATCTCCTACTAATTCAGTGAATACTTCATACATATAGAGTTGTATAGACTCCTCTGTAGCGATTAAATCGCTCGATTCCTTTATTATTTCATATAATTTTGTTATAATTCTATCCATAAGAAGGCCTCTTTCATCTATGTATTTGCCGCTCAGCATACATTTATGATAGAACGCCTTCTTTCTTTTTGCTAGTAAAAAATAAAATCATCTCGAGAACTATTTTACACATACGCCTTTGTTTGTAGTATGAAATAAGTACAACTTTTTTATTGGATGAAAAATTCTTTGTCAACAACGATTTAAAAT
>NZ_JAGGRF010000047.1:0-17754 GCF_018612935.1 Carnobacterium sp. ISL-102
CGTTGCCACGCAGATTCAATTATTCCGCAATAGCTCAGCTGGTAGAGCGCATGACTGTTAATCATGATGTCGTAGGTTCGAGTCCTACTTGCGGAGTTTTTTTTTTTGCAGATAAATAATGTGTTAATCTAGTAGTGCCGCTTTAGCTCAGTCGGTAGAGCGCTTCCATGGTAAGGAAGAGGTCGCCGGTTCGAATCCGGCAAGTGGCTTCATGCAACAAAAAAAGAAACCTTATGAAAATAAGGTTTCTTTTTTTTGCGTAGATTGTAAAATCAAGGTTCTACATTAAAGGGTGTGGATACTTCAAAATGAAATTTTTTCTGAAATACCATCCCAATAAGCTTTAAATAAATATTTTAACAGCCTACTCCAAAAAGATAGCTCACCAAAAGAAATAGATTTTAATCAAGTAGATCAATCATTTGTTTCCATCTCACCTTCTAGAAGAAATCATTTCCCAAGAAAATCTCTCCATTATTAGACGATACCAGAAGCGTCTTCAAGCTATATTAATAAGCAAGAAAAGTATAACTTGATTTGATAAATGAAAATGTTGGAAAATTTAAGCATATTAATTACTAAATAAAAAAATATAGTAAATAAAAGAAGTAAAGTATTCTCATCTCTGCTTCTTCTATCATTCAAATGCTTTAGGGTATTTAATAATCCCAGATACATCTTTTAATCCATCCGCAACTAAAGGTTTAATCATAAAGGCCTCATCTGGAACATCAAAAGGTGCTCTTATGTTAAATTTACTAACGATTTGATAATCGAATTTTGTATAATAATCAGGATCTCCTAATATATTGATAAATGCATAAAAAAATTTACATGCCCTAATGTCTAATTTATGGATTGGAAATTGCACTACATTTTTTTTGGGCAACTTGGTAACATAGCTAAAAGCGCTAATACTAAGCCAATAAATTCCATATCTTTATCAACAACTTTTACTTCACTCATTAGACCATGCCCGATGATTTTATTCTCTTCAAATGCTACAATTTCTAATTCATTATTATACCTTGGTTCTAAACGAAGCTTATCTACAGATGCGGAATCCTCGTTTTTAATAGTTCTTAAATCAATTAGATTCCTCTTATAATAAATAGTACTAGTTCTGCAGAACGTTTTTTTGAGTAAGTTCTCGAGTATGTATAACCATATATATGGCTACAAGCAACCCTACTCTTTCAGAAATTTTTGGATAAGCAGTTGGTTTAAATCTATTACCACTAAAATTATAGAACCAAGCTTTGCAGAGGTTATAAGTCGAGAAGGAGAATAAGCGATAATATTTAAGATAGGCGATGAAGCTATCAGAAAACATAATATAGGTTGGCTAGATAATGCGTCAGTACACCCAGGTACTTTAACAGTCTATAGGTCATTTTTTTACAAAAGGCGACAATCTAATCAGCAAACAATCATAGTCCCAGGAATAGGTGCTGGAAGGGCGGATAACTTACTTCAATTCGTTAAGACAGTCGGTGCAAAAGTTTATGTTAAATTACGATCAGAAAAAAAGTGAATAAGCCTAAAAAATTTGAGAGAGTTCTTTTAAGGATTCTAAAATGGTTTCTAATAGATTAGAAGCAGTGAAGTAAATTGAGAAGATTAGGATATGTATCAGCAAACAAAAGTGCCTTTATTTTTTGTAAGGCTTTTCTTGGTATCTAATTTAATAAGTGTTAAACTGAATGAAGTAAATATAAAGGAAGTGTTAATATGGAATTTGAAAAGAGTGAGAATCGTTTCTTTAAAAATGATGAATTTGGAAAAATGATTGCTGAAGTGACTTATATTCCTTCAGGTAAAGATAAAGTGATCTTAGACCACACATTTGTTGATCCATCTTTAAGAGGTCAAGGTATTGCTGCTCAACTAGTAGACAGAGTTGTTGAGGAAATGCAAAGTGAAGGAAAAAAAATTGTTCCGCTTTGCCCATATGCAAAAGAATTATTTAATAGAAAACCTGAAAAATATAAAATGATAGAAGCTTAATAGTGATCGTTATATTGAATACAATTTTTTTGTCTAAGTGACTACGGGTAGAAATTATTCGTAGTTATTTTTTTGGTTAAGGATGAAATATTATAAAATGATTAAAAATACAAAAAAATGAAAGAATAGACTTTACATTTTGATGAATTATTTATATAATAAATCTTGTGCTTGAATATTTTTAGCGCGTATGACCCGTTGGTCAAGCGGTTAAGACACCGCCCTTTCACGGCGGTATCACGGGTTCGATTCCCGTACGGGTCATATTCTTTATTATTAATTTCTTGCCGGCTTAGCTCAGTTGGTAGAGCATCTGAATCGTAATCAGAGGGTCGAGGGTTCAACTCCTTTAGCCGGCATACATTTAGAAAGTCGTTTAATAGTATAGATTATTTTATTGCGGAGGGGTAGCGAAGTGGCTAAACGCGGCGGACTGTAAATCCGCTCCTTCGGGTTCGGCAGTTCGAATCTGCCCCCCTCCACCATTAATGGGCTATAGCCAAGCGGTAAGGCAAGGGACTTTGACTCCCTCATGCGTTGGTTCGAATCCAGCTAGCCCAGTTGATTAAGTACAAATAAATAGATGGTTTTTTTGTTACCCATTTACTAATGATCATTTCGCTGCCGTGTGGCAATGGAATGGTCTTTTTTTTATTTTATACTCTTGTAAGAAATTTAGAAAAATAGGCTCTACGTCAAATGGTGTGGATGAGCTAAATTTAGTTAAAAATAACGTCTTGTTTAGGCAGCGTGAGAGAATCTTCTCGCGCTGCTTTTTTTTGCTTTAAAACTAATCAAAATACGGCATCTAAAATTCTGGAAATTCCGATAACCATAAGCAACCCGTTTGATGACTTTTATTTTATTGATTGACCCTTCTAAAGCACCGTTAGAATAGGGATACATAAAAGTATGCTTGATCCTAGGCAAGTGTTTACGCAGGGTTTTAAGGGCAGTCTGCATAAAAGGAGACAACTCCTTAGGAGAAGCCTTAAGTACAAGGGTTTTAAACCCCTTATAGTCATTTTTTTTAGAGTAATAAAGAAGATTTTGATACAAATCATACGTCGCTTTAAGAGTCTCGTCGAGCGTGAGTAGGTAGTCGATGATTTCTGTATTCGGTAAAGGTTTTTTAAAGAGTCGTTGATAGCGGTAATCCTTAAAATTCAAGTCATCTGAATCCTTTAACAGGAGTTGCCAGTACCTTTTAAATTTTCTGTAGTTCTTTAAATCTTCTGAATTAGAGGTATGGAATTGTTTCATTATTTGAACTCTGGTTTGATTCAACGAGCGTGACATCAACTGAATGATATGGAAACGGTCAATGATCACTTTAGCATTAGGAAAGAGTTCTTTAACTAATGTAAAGTAGGCCGCGTTCATGTCTACAACAATCGTTTTTACGTTCATCCTCGTTTTATAGGGATAGCGAAGAAAGTGACGGCGTAAAGGTTGTAGCAACCGAGTCGGCAAGATATCGATTGGTTCATGTGTGTTTGCATCTGAGTAAATAAAACTCATTTTTCCTTCGACGTTTTTAACAGATTTGAATTCATCGAAAGAGAGGTGTTGAGGCAAGGATTTGAAGGTATTCTTAACAGACTGATCGAGTTGTTTCAAGACTCTGTTTACAGTTATAGGAGAAACAAAATGCCTTTTAGACAGGTCTTTTACAGAAATAGTGTCGGCTAATTCAACCGCGATAGACTGTTTGACCCGTTTAGCGATGAAACACCCTTCTTCAATTTCAGGAGAACGTGCAACAAAGGTAACACCGCATGCTCTACAAAGAAACCGTTGCTTCTTTAATCGAATAGACGTTGCATAATGAGTCGAGCTGACCCATTTAACCCTAGAGGTTAAATACCCATTCTTTACAATAGAGTAGTCGTGATTTTTCATCCCACAACACTCACAGTGAGTGGGTTTGTACGTTAAAGTGGCATAGAAAACTTTTGATCTGAATCCTTTGATTCGTTTCTCCTCGCAAAACTTTTCATCAAAAAAGATATTTTTATCTTTTAAATCAAGTGCCGTTCGGATACAATTATTATGAGACATATGAATTTTCCTTTCTAGTGAGTTGTCGTGACTTTATTCTAACTGGAAAATTCATTTGTTTCTATTTTTTTATAAAAAAATAGGTGCGAATGAATTTCTTCATCCACACCAAAAATTATACAGCCGAAAAATAAAGTATCCTTTAACGAAAAAACAAAAATGCTGATGAGTAAAAACTCATCAGCATTTTTGTTTTTTACTATTTAGGTTCTATAATTGTTAGGGTTGATAAATTTAACCCAATTACTTACCTAAAAGTTCTGAAGGAATAGGGTTGCTTGCAGCATGAAATGAAGCACTTTGGGAAATTAATGCCCAAGTATATCATGGTTTACAGTCGGTCCAGCGGCTCAACAAGCAGGCCCGTTCATTTTGAGAAGAAAATTTATTTTGAAGTATCCGTATCATTTGATGTAGAACCACTATTTGCAAGCTAGGCGGTAAACAGCTTCTGCATAAATGTCCATTGCGTTATAGATATCGCGTAAGGTCATTTTTTCGTTAGGCATATGGAAAGTAACTTCAGAATCTGGGAATACAGCACCAAAAGCCACACAATTTTTCATTGTTCTCGCAAATGTTGCTCCTCCGGTAGTTAGTGGGTCACTTTTATCTCCAGTTTTTTCACGATAAATATCTAATAAGGTTGTAATCAATAAACTATCTTTTGGAACATAAAGGGAAGCAAGATAATCATATTCCTCATAGTTCAGTTGATACTCTGCTGCACTAGCTGTTAATTTTTTGACGATTGCTTCTTTATCAGCTGTAACTGGAATTCTTAAATCTAATCCAATCGTGGACTCTTTATCGTTAATAGATAGAGTGGCTAAGTTTACAGTAAGTGGTCCAGAAATATCATCTTTTATTTTACCGAAAATAGTCTGACCAGTTGCATCGTCTTTTAGTTTCTCAGTAATAAATGCAAGTGTCTCATTTTTTATAGATGAAGAAAGTGCAGTGACTAGCCGAGTAATAGCGTTGACTCCTTCAGGTGCATCTTTAGAGTGAGCGGCTTTACCTTTGACGATCACCTGCCCATCTGATAATTGGTATTCATAACCCAATGACTTTAATTCATTTTCTAATGTAATGTTAAGGGGACCTTGATAAGCTGCTTCATCCGGAACAATGTTCAAAGATTTTCCGCAGTTTATTCTTAATTCTTTATCTCCAGGTCCATGAAGTTTGACTTGCAGTAACCCCTTTTCAGCATAAGTTAATGGGAATTCAGCGTCAGGAGTAAAACCCATCGTTGAAGGCTCTTCTAATTTATTGTAACGATCTAGGCATCTCCATAGCGTTTCCTCATCTGTACCAAAAATGAAACGTACGCGCTTATTAAATGTAGCTCCGGAGTCTACAACTGCTTTAAAAGCATAAAGAGCAGCCATTGCTGGTCCTTTGTCGTCTTGAGAACCTCTTCCATATAGTGCCTCGTTCTTTTCAAGGGCTTCAAAAGGATTGGTATCCCAAGAATCTAAATTACCCGGCGGTACAACGTCTAGGTGACAGAGGATAGCTAAAGATTCCTCTCCTTCACCATAATCCGCGTATCCATAATACCCTTTTGGATCAATAAAAGATTTCATACCTAAGTTTTCGCAAATTGTAAGTGTTTTTTCTAAAACAGCTTGGATATCATCACCAAAAGGAGTTTTTCCTTGGTGGTCTTCTCTTAAATAGGATGGATAAGAAATTAATGTTTTGATTGCTTCAATGCAGTCTACTTTATGTTGTTCTTGAATAAAATTTTTCATAAAATTCTCCATTCATTTATAAAAGTAATAAAGCTATCTATCTGCTTAGCTAACTGCGGCAGCTATACCAAGAATAATACAAGAGATCACGAAAATGATAACCATTAGTTTAAACATGAATTTCCACCAAACAGTTACGTCAATTCGAGCGATGGCTAAAGCGCCCATAACAACTCCAGAAGTAGGAGTAATCAAATTAATGAACCCGCTAGCAGCTTGGTAAGCAGTAATGACTAAATGTTCAGGTACGCCAGAGAAGTTCCCTAGTGGCCCCATAATACCCATAGTCGCAGCGGCTAATCCTGATGTAGAAGGAATTAAGAAAGACATTGGGATGTAGAAGATATAAGTCAAGATAGAGAAAATAATTGGAGATAATCCACTCAATCCTTTTTCTCCCCAATTTAAAATAGTAGCAGTAATCAAGCCGTCGTTCATAACCACTTGTATACCACGAGCAATCGCTACAACTAATGCTACGCTCAATAAGTCTCTTGCTCCATCCATAAATGAATCAACAATTTCACCTTCGGGCATTCTATAAAACAATCCAATTAAAACAGCCATTAAGAAAAATAACATGGTAATTTCTTGGAAATACCAGTCGCCTAAAGGAATCATTCTTTCGCCAAGAAGGGTACCAATGAATGGTATACCAAGTAGGAAAGCATTAAGACTTTCAAAGAATGTCCAATTTTCGCTCAGAGCTGTCCAAGGGATCAAAGACATAATCATAATAAGAAAAGATAAAGCAAATAAAATCATTACATTTCGTTGACGTTTATCCATTTCTTCTTGATCTTCTGGAATTTTAAAGTAAGCGATATTTTCTTCTCTTTGATAGGCAACTAAAGAACTACTTGGATCTTTTTCAACTTTCATAGCATAACGATAAACATAAAGTGTAGAAACGGCGTACATGGCAACAAAAAAGATTAGCCGCCAAATAATTCCTTCTCCGGGACTGATAGACAGTGCCTGAGAAGCAACTCCGGTAGCAAAAGGATTTACTGTCGAAGCCAAAACACCTATTTGTGAACCAACTAAAACAATTGCAACCGCTACGATAGTATCAAAACCAACACCGATCATAACTGGAATGATTAAAGGATAAAAGGCCATTGTTTCTTCAGCCATCCCGTAAGTAGTTCCTCCTATAGCGAACAATAGCATGAGTATAGGAATTAATTTTTTTTCTTTTCCTTTATAATTTTTAACAATTGATGCGATACCCGCATCAAGAGCACCTGTTTTTGTGACAACGCCTAAAAATCCTCCGAGAATTAAAATAAATAGAGAAATTTCAATAGCGCCAGGTGTTGTTTCTGTACCTAACATCCCTTTTATAGGGGAAATAAAGATATCCCAGATACCTTGTGGTTGTGAATCTACGGTATGATACGTACCTGACAAAATATTACCAGCATCGTCCATGTCGTATACTCCAGCAGGGATGATCCAAGTCAAAATTGCTATAAAGACGATAATAAGGAATAAAACAGTAAATGACGATGGCATTGAAAATTTCTTTTTAGTTTTTTTATTGTTTTCCAAAATAATCTCCTCCTCTATACTTATCAAATGACTTTTCTTAAGTTGCACTTGTTTAAATAGTACCTTTAGCCTCCCTTCTTTAATAAAAGCGATAACGTAAATGTCGTTCGAAAAAAACAAGAAATGAAATCCCTATTAAGTAAGAGCTTACAATCTAATTATAAAAAAATAAAAAGTTGTTTCACGATAAATTAGGCATAATAAATAAGAAATAGACGACATTTAACACTTTTATTTTAAATAAGCTTGAAATATTTACTAAGATGCGGTAAGATTTAAAAAGACGTTTTGGGATTTCATTCTATTTCGTTGATTATACCAAGTATTATAAAAAGAAACAAATTTAATAAGTTAAAACTATGTGTGGTGATGACGGCAAGAAGGTCACACCTGTTCCCATGCCGAACACAGCAGTTAAGCTTCTTAGCGCCGATGGTAGTGAAGGGTTTCCCTTTGTGAGAGTAGGACGTTGCCACGCAGATTAACTTGTTTTATTTGAGTCATTAGCTCAGTTGGTAGAGCATCTGACTTTTAATCAGAGGGTCGCAGGTTCGAATCCTGCATGACTCATATTTGAAACTTGCAACGGTGTTATTGTTGCAAGTTTTTTTGTATTTGAAATTAAAAGTAGACATATTAGTTAAGGATAGTGAGGGGTTATCAATCAGATGGAATAATATTATTCGTATACGATATTATGGTATACTGTAAAATAGGTGACAATGAGAAAGATTATCGGAGGTGCGTATATGTCTATAGATTGGTCACAATTAGTAACGTGGCGAAATTTTATTAATGTAGCAGATATATTAGTGGTTACATTTTTTATTTACCAACTTATTAAAATTTTGCGTGGTACAAGAGCCGTTCAATTATTAAAGGGAATTGCTATAATCATGTTAATAAAAGTAGCTAGTTTTTTCCTGGGATTACAAACAGTGGACTGGATCGTTGATTTAGTGATCCAATGGAGTGTCCTTGCCGTTATTATTATTTTTCAGCCAGAATTACGAAGAGGGTTAGAGCATCTTGGTCGAGGATCTATTTTTAATCGAACAAAAAGAAAAATCAATCCTGGAGAAAATTTAGTTCAACAATTAGTAAAGGCTGTTCAATATATGGCGAAAAGAAGAATTGGTGCCTTGATCTCTATCCAAATGGATACAGAATTGGATGAATTTATTGGGACAGGAATTGCCCTAGATGCGGATATCTCTAGCGAGTTATTGATTAACATCTTCATTCCGAATACACCATTGCATGATGGGGCAGTAATTATTAGAGATTATAAAATAGCCTCTGCTGCTAGTTATTTACCATTATCTGAGAGTACATTGATTTCTAAAGAACTAGGAACAAGACATAGGGCTGCAATTGGTTTAAGTGAAGTAACTGATGCTGTGACTATTATTGTTTCAGAAGAAACTGGTGGAGTGAGCGTTTCATATAAAGGTGAATTGTTACGAGAATTATCCAAAGAAGATTTTGAGAAATTCTTAAGTAAAAATTTGATTATTGATGAAGAAAAAGTAAAGAAAAATTCTTTCCAAGAATTGGTGGATAGTTTTAAAAAAGGGGGCTTCTAAATAATGGAGAAGATTTACAATAATCCATGGTTTATAAAAATAGTTGCACTCGCATTTGCTATTCTTCTCTTTACGTATGTAAACAGTAGTAATAATAGGGGGCAAACAACCAGTAATGTTGATGGGCTCAGTGCGACTACAACGGATACTATACTTGAGGTGCCAATTGTCGTTGAAATCGACCAAGATAATTATTACGTAACGGGTTTTCCGGAAACTGTTTCAGTTGATATATCAGGACCCTCTAGTATTGTATTAAATACAAAAACGACTAAAAATTTTGATATTGTAGCAGCTGATCTAGATAGTTTAGGGGTCGGTACTCATACAATTGAATTAGTTGCAGAAGGTCTTTCACCGCAACTAGATTATAAAGTTTCACCAGAAGAAGTGACGATAACTATCGAAGAAAAGAAAGTGGAAACATTTAGTGTTGAAGTTGAGTTCGACGATTCCTTGATTGAAGAAGATTTTGAAGCGGGTACACCAACTATTGATTACGAAACCATAGAATTAACCGGTACGGCTTCTACGATCGATCAAGTTGAAGAAGTTAAAGTAGTTGTAAATGGAGAAAAGGGTATCACAGAAGATATCGTTCAAACGCTGCCTATTGTAGTTAGTGACGCTGATGGAGAAAAATTAGATGTCGAACTTAATCCTAGTGAAGTAACGGTGAGCATACCGGTCGATCCAATCAGAAAAGAAGTACCAATCGTATTAAACCAAATGGGTACTGCTGATGCTGATTTAAGCTATGAATTGGGCATTAGCAACCAGTCAGCTACCACAGTTGCTGTACAAGCAGATAATGAAATCTTAAGTAGTTTGAGCAGCTACCCAATCGATATTGATGTAACAGATATAACTGAAACAACAACTCAAACAATTGAGTTGCCCTTGCTTGATGGTGTAACAATTATAGATCCGGAAAAAATTGATGTAACTATAACAGTTACTAAAAAAAACTCACAGGAAAATGAACAGAATACTACTGAAATAAACGATGAAAGCTCAAGTTCAAATAATTCTAGTTCATCTAGTGAATCTACACAAATTGAAAGTGAAGAATCAGAGAGTGAACCTGCTTCAGACTCTGCTTCAGACTCTTCAAGTGAAAAATCCGATGAGTCATCAAGCGAATCTAGTCAAGAAGTAAGCGAATAGGAAAAAAGTAAGCCTGTATGAATAAGGTTTGAACTTTGAAAAGGGGTAAAGTAAAATGGGAAAATATTTTGGAACAGATGGAGTAAGAGGTGTTGCTAACTCTGAGTTAACTCCAGAATTAGCTTTTAAATTAGGAAGATATGGCGGGTTTGTTTTAACCCAGCATGCTGAAGGTGAGGAACATCCACGTGTTTTAGTTGGAAGAGATACTCGTATTTCTGGTGAGATGTTAGAATCTGCCTTGATTGCTGGTCTTTTATCAGTCGGAATCGAGGTAATGAAACTAGGCGTCATAACAACTCCTGGAGTAGCCTATTTAACACGTATCCAAAGAGCAGCAGCAGGTGTAATGATTTCAGCTTCACACAATCCTGCACCTGATAATGGTATCAAATTCTTCGGATCAGATGGTTATAAATTATTTGATGCTACTGAATTAGAAATTGAAGCATTATTAGATGAAGATATTGATAATTTGCCTCGTCCAAGTGCAAAAGGTTTAGGTACGGTGGATGAATATCCAGAAGGTGCTTTAAAATATACCCAATTTCTACAACAAACGATTCCAAATGATCTAGCTGGATTACAAGTTTGTTTAGATGGTGCTAATGGAGCAACGAGCCCTCTTATTAATCGGTTATTTGCAGATTTAGAAACAGAGTTCGACGTAATGGCATCAACACCAAACGGGTTAAATATTAATGATGGTGTTGGTTCAACGCATCCTGAGGGATTAGCTGAATTTGTAGTTGAAAAAGGTGCCGATGCTGGATTAGCTTTCGACGGTGACGGCGATAGAGTCATAGCGGTTGATGAGTTAGGCAATATCATTGACGGAGATAAAATTATGTTTATTTGTGGGAAATATTTGCAAGAAAAAGGCCGTTTGAAAAAAGATACGATCGTCTCTACGGTTATGAGCAACTTAGGGTTCCATAAAGCGATCGAGGCAAACAATATGATTGCTCTTCAAACGAAAGTTGGCGATCGTTACGTAGTTGAAGAAATGCGTAAAAACGGCTACAATTTTGGTGGGGAACAATCAGGACATTTGGTGTTTTTAGACTACAACACTACTGGTGATGGAATGTTATCAGGAATTCAATTATTGAATGTTATGAAAGAAACAGGAAAAAAACTTTCAGAACTAGCTGCAGAAGTTCAGACGTATCCTCAAAAATTGGTCAATATTCGCGTTAGTAATAAAAATGGAGCAATGGATGTGCCAGCAATTAAGGCTATCATTGATGAAGTTGAGAGTGAAATGAACGGTAATGGACGTATTTTAGTTCGTCCTAGCGGAACTGAGCCGTTACTTCGTGTAATGGCAGAAGCTCCTTCGCAAGAAAAAGTAAATCTTTATGTTGATCGAATTGCTTCTGTTGTAAAAGAAGAAATTGGTTTGGCTGAATAAAAATTCTTTCTTAGTCGTTCTGATATAAATACGACTGAATAAAGAGCTCTAAATCATTGATTTAGAGCTCTTTTTTTTTTTTGGAAAGTAGTGTAGAAGCTCTTTTGATAATCGTGGATTACATGCCAGTCGTTTTTGACTAAATTGTTCTTGAATTATTTTAGTAGAATGCATAAATCATGAATTAAAAAGATTTAAGTTAACTTTTGTTGCATAATGATCAGCGATATAGTATATTTAAAACCATAATTTAATAGAAAGATAGAGGTGCAATTTTTAAGAGTACAGTTATTGTGAAGGCACAATCTGATAGCTGGAAAGGAGAAATTGCCGAAGTGTAGAGTATTGCCAAGTACTGTATGCTGGGGTTAAACAGAATATGTTTAACACTGTCGAGAATTTCAACATGAAATTTTTGAAGGGCTATCAACAAAAGGGTTAAAGGGACATTACATATGGAACTATTCTAACACCTTGAGTTGTATAGAACTCAAGGTGTTTTTTTGTGCACAAGTAGAGAGGGAGTTTAGAATGAAAAAGAAAGTTGCTATCGGTTTATTCATTAGTGCGTTTATCTTATTTTCAATGAATGGAGAGTTTCGAGGTGCTACTGGTGACACAGTGGACTTTGGTTGGTTTTCTCTAGTACCGCCAGTTGTATCCATTATTTTAGCGTTTATTTCAAAAGATGTTATTATTTCATTGTTCTTTGGTATTTTTGCTGGAGGGTTTATCTTGCATTTAGCAGATGGATCGATTTTCTATGCAATCGTTCAATCATTTTTAAGTATAGTTGATTACACGCTAAACTCATTAGCTGATCCGTGGAACGCAGGAATCATTTTACAAGTGCTCACTATTGGTGGATTGATCGCACTGATGACAAAAATGGGAGGAGCAAAAGCTATTGCAAATGCGCTATCCAAAAAAGCAAAAGGTCCTATTAGTGCTCAAATCATCACTTGGATTTTAGGCATTTTACTTTTTTTCGATGACTACGCAAACTCATTGATTGTTGGTCCAGTTATGCGTCCAGTAACGGATGAAAAGAAAGTATCACGTGAAAAACTGTCCTTTATCGTAGATGCTACAGCTGCTCCGATTGCTGGAATTGCATTGATTTCTACTTGGGTAGGTTACGAAGTAGGATTGATCAAAGATGGGTATGAAGCTATCGGTCAAGAAGTCAATGCTTATAGTATTTTTGTTGAAACGATTCCTTATCGTTTTTATAATATTTTAATGCTTTTATTTGTATTAGCTACAGCCATATTTTTAAGAGAATTTGGTCCTATGCTGACAGCAGAAAGAAGAGCGCGAAAATACGATCAAACAAATGAAGCAGAAATCAATCCCAATGCCTCAAATGAAATTGATGAAATGGAGCCAGCTGAAGGGATACACCTGAGCATTTGGAACGCTATTGTTCCGATCAGCACCTTGATTGGTGTTGCTATTGTTGGTTTTTATGTCAATGGATATCAAGCTATCTTAACAGGAGAAGATACCGCATTAATAAACTCGCTAAAAGAAAGTCCATTTTCATTTACGTCCATCCAAGAAGCATTTGGAGCATCAGATGCGAGCATCGTATTATTCCAAGCAGCATTGTTGGCAAGTATCGTAGCTATGACTATGGGAGTATGGCAAAAGATATTCACATGGGGTAAAGCAGTTGAAACGTGGATAAATGGGATGAAATCACTCATTATCACTGGGGCCATCCTATTACTGGCATGGTCATTAAGTGAGATTATAACCGATTTAGGAACGGCTCAATTTTTAGTTTCATTATTATCTGATTCTATGCCGGCATTCTTGCTGCCTTCTGTTATTTTTATCTTAGGTTCCATCATTTCCTTTGCAACTGGGACGTCTTATGGCACAATGGGGATTTTGATGCCTCTGACGATACCTTTAGCAGCAGCTTTATCACCAGATCCAGAATTTATTGTTATGTCTGCGGGAGCTGTCTTAACAGGAGCGATTTTTGGTGATCACTGTTCGCCGATTTCAGATACAACGATTCTTTCTTCAATGGGTGCAGGTGTGAACCATATGGAGCATGTTAAAACCCAAATACCTTATGCCATGTTAGTTGGTTCTATTGCTGTTTTATTCGGCTTCATACCAGTCGGGTTAGGAATGCCGATAGGGATCGTCCTTCCCTTTTCGATGATCATCACTGTTTTAGCTGTTTATTTCTTTGGTAAACCGATCGAGGAAAAGAAATAGAAGATCAAATTTTTAAAATTTCATCAACTTAATGATTGACTAAAAAAAGAGAATCCACAATTTGGATTCTCTTTTTTCGTATAATGGATCGTTAGTTAGTCATTCCTTCTGCCGCCAAATAATAGAACTAATCTAAGAACCTGCAAGAAGGATGCAATTGCTGCCGCAACATAAGTAAGTGCTGCTGCACTTAAAACTTTCTTAGCTTGTGAGACCTCATTAGGACTTAAGATCTGGTGATCTCTTAAAATAGCAACGGCCCGGTTAGAAGCGTTAAATTCAACGGGTAATGTAACCAATTGAAAAAGCAGTGCTATAGAAAAGAAAATGATACCCAGATTGATCAACGTTTGATTGTAACTAGAAATAACACCTAATAAAATCAAGGGGAACGAGATTTTTTGTCCAAAATTTGTTGCTGGAACTAATGCACTTCTTAGTTTTAATGGAATGTAATTCCTTTGATCTTGGATGGCATGCCCGACTTCATGAGCAGCAACACCAATAGCAGCAACAGATCGTGACTGACGTGTGGTATCTGAAAGACGTAAAATATCGGTACTTGAGTCGTAATGGTCTGTTAAATCACCCCTAACGGCCTCAATTTTGACATGCTGTAATCCCGCATTATCTAAAATCAGACGCGAAACTTCAGTTGCAGTATAGCCTTTTGAATTATTAATGCTGCTATATTTTTTATACGTACTTTTAACGAAGGAGCTCGCAATTCCAGACAATATAACACCGATAATAATCAAAATATAGGTTGAGTCAAAGAAAAACATCTTAGTTTCCACCTTTCTACTTCTTTTTGATTAGTATAACATAACCGGTGAATGCCAGATATGAAGATTTTTATAATATTATGGAATTTTTGAAGAAATATAGGTACTGCTTGCAGCTGTGTAAATGATGTGGATCATCTCTTGGTTCTCTACAAGTAGAACCATCAATTCATCAGAAGAGCTTTTATGGTGTTGCAGAAATACTAGGTGTTAAACAGCTACTAGTATTCCTACTCAATTTAATAAAAAACGTTAAAACACGTATACTTTGCTTTAAAAAACAGTGAAAGTTATAATCAGATTGATAAATGGGAATCAATTTTTTGTCTTTAATGATAATTTTGATTGGACCGGAAAGGATGGATGAGAGATGGAAAGAAAGCAGCAACTTAAAGAAGCTTTTTTTACTCAGGATGAAGAAACCGTTCTAAAAAAAATGGGAACAACTCAAAAAGGACTCACATCTAATGAGGCCGAAAAGCGTATCATAGAATATGGACTAAACGAATTAGATCAAGGGAAAAATAAGAGTATAATCGTTAAATTTCTAGAGCAGTTCAAAGATTTTATGATCCTAGTCTTATTGGCGGCAGTGCTCATTTCCGCTATTTTTGGAAATATCACGGATGCCATTATTATCTTAGTCGTTGTTGTATTAAATGCGGTATTAGGTGTTTATCAAGAAGCAAAAGCAGAGGAAGCTATTGATGCTTTAAAAAAAATGTCATCTCCGGAAGCAAGAGTTAAGCGAGATGGCAATGTTATTTCTTTAAAAAGTGACCAATTAGTTCCTGGAGATATCTTGTTATTGGAAGCTGGTGATGTAGTAGCAGCTGATTTGCGGTTATTTGAGAGTGCTTCACTTAAAATAGAGGAATCTGCATTAACGGGAGAATCAGAAGCGGTAGAAAAAGATGTTACTGTGATCGAAAATGAAAAGGTAGGCATTGGCGAGAGACTAAATATGGCTTTCATGAACAGTAATGTGACTTATGGTCGTGGAGAAGGAGTCGTTGTTGGAACAGGCATGAATACAGAAGTAGGTAAGATAGCAGTTATGCTGACAACTTCTGAAGAAACAATGACTCCTTTGCAAGAAAATTTAAACCGTTTAGGAAAATACTTAACCGTTGCAATTTTGATTATAGCGGTAGTGATGTTTGGTGTAGGGATGTACAATGGCCGTGAATGGTTAGATATGTTGTTGACATCGATTTCTTTGGCAGTCGCAGCTATACCGGAAGGACTGCCGGCAATCGTGACTATTATTTTAGCTTTAGGTACACAAAAGATGGCAAAACGCAAAGCACTGATCAGAAATTTACCAGCTGTTGAAACGTTGGGCAGCACTGATATTATTTGCACAGATAAAACAGGAACCTTAACGATGAATAAAATGACTATTGAAAAGGTCTATTTCAATGGAGTGATACAAGATGCTAGAGAAGACATTGATTTAGGAACTCAAGTTGTTCGAGTCATGACCTATAGCAATGATACACAGGTCGCAAATGACGGAACATTGATTGGAGATCCAACAGAAACAGCGATGGTTCAATACGCTATCGATAAAGGAATGAATGTTCAAGAAGAATTATCTAAAGAGCCGCGAATGGCTGAAGTTCCTTTTGATTCAGATCGTAAATTGATGTCAACGATCCATCAGCTGCCGGATGGGAAATTTTTTATTAGTGCAAAAGGAGCGCCGGATGAACTACTGAAAAGATGTACGCAAATAGACAATAAAGGAAAGATAGCACCATTAGATGAAAAAACTAATCAAACCATTTTAGATACGAATCATGATTTAGCAACTCAAGCCTTAAGAGTACTGGCGATGGCTTACAAAATCGTAGACCAAATGCCTAAAGATATCACAACGCAAGGAGTCGAACAAAATTTGGTCTTTGCTGGTATGACCGGGATGATCGATCCAGAGAGGGCCGAAGCTAAAGATGCGGTCAGAGTCGCTAAGCAGGCTGGAATCCGTTCGGTCATGATTACGGGAGACCATAGAGATACAGCTGAAGCTATTGCACGCCGATTGGGTATTTTAGCAGAAAACCAACAAGGCGGTGTGCTGACGGGCGCCGAATTAAATCAAATTGATGATAATGATTTTGCTTCTAGGGTAAAGGATTATTCTGTTTATGCTAGAGTATCTCCTGAACACAAGGTTCGTATTGTTAAAGCTTGGCAAAAAGCGGGAAAAATCGTGGCTATGACTGGTGACGGTGTCAACGATGCACCTGCGCTTAAAACAGCTGATATCGGCATAGGAATGGGAATCACAGGTACAGAAGTTTCAAAAGGTGCAAGCGATATGGTCTTAGCAGACGACAATTTTTCAACGATCGTCATTTCGGTAGAAGAAGGGCGCAAGGTATTTTCAAATATCCAAAAAGCTATCCAGTTCTTATTATCGGCTAACTTAGGAGAAGTTCTGACCTTATTTATCGCTACTCTACTAGGATGGAGCATTTTAGCACCTGTTCACATTTTATGGATCAATCTTGTGACCGATACATTTCCAGCAATCGCACTAGGATTAGAACCAGCAGAAGCAGATGCGATGAAAAAACCGCCAAGAGGACGAAAAGCAACGTTCTTTTCAAATGGTGTTTTGCCAAGCTTGATCTACCAAGGGATTTTTGAAGGAATAATCACTTTATTTGTTTACTGGTGGGCAACTAACAACCCAGTGCATACGAATGATGTAGAGTTGATCCATGCAGATGCGTTAACCATGGTATTTGCCACATTAGGATTGCTTCAGTTATTCCATGCCTTTAATGTCAAATCGATTAAAAAATCATTGTTTATAGTTGGTTTTTTTAAAAATAAAGCTTTCAACTTAGCTATTCTATTGTCAGCTGCATTATTAAGTGTGGTTATCTTAATACCGGGGTTAAATGATGCGTTCAGTGTATCCCCATTAAATGTTGAACAATGGTTGTTGGTATTTGGAGCAGCTATTTCAATTATTCCTTTAGTGGAAATAGTGAAGTTCTTTATGCGTAAGTTTTCTAATGATGAATAGTAATGAAGGATAAGAAATTGAAATTTTGAAAAAGCATCCCTATATATTTGAGGCTGCTGAAAAAGTCAGATAGAAATATCTGGCTTTTTTGCTATTCATCGAATAGGACAAGCAGTATAATGAAAGAAAAAATGGGGTGAAGGGG